>CAZDJL010000009.1:0-14544 GCA_964505745.1 uncultured Desulfovibrionaceae bacterium
GCATTAGAAGCGTATTCTTCCTTTTCTGCAAGCGCAACCATCACCGTTTCACGCACCTGGTCGCGGGCATCGCGCCGTTCCATTTTTTCAGGAATGATCAGGGCTTTTTCCAGAGATTCTTTGGCCAGGCCGACAACCATCTGCTCCAGCTCCGGGCAGACTTCAGGAGCAAGGAATGCCATTTTTCCTTTACCCGCAATTTTTACCAGCTCTTCCTGAGCTTCAAGCAGGGGAATGATCTGGTTCTGGCCCCAGTTCAGGGCGTCAATAATATCCTGTTCGGGAGCGAATTTGGCTTC
The DNA here is from genome assembly GCA_964505745.1 of uncultured Desulfovibrionaceae bacterium. Classification (GTDB taxonomy): domain Bacteria; phylum Desulfobacterota; class Desulfovibrionia; order Desulfovibrionales; family Desulfovibrionaceae; genus RGIG1962. The sequence continues at coordinate 300 of CAZDJL010000009.1, forward strand.
GCCTTCAACCATGACAACCGCATCGCGGCTGGCTGCGAAAACCAGGTTGAGGTCGCTTTCTTCCTGCTGCTTGGTTGTGGGGTTAAGCACCAGCTGGCCGTCAATTCTTCCAATGCGCGCCCCGGCAATAGGCCCGTTGAATGGAAGCGAAGACAGCATCAGAGCGGCGGAGGCTCCGGTGAGGGCGAGAGTGTCGGGATCGTTTATCTGGTCGGCTGAAATAACGTTTGCAAGAACCTGCACTTCAGCGGAGAGCCCCTTGGGGAACATTGGACGTATGGGGCGGTCGATCAGGCGTGAAATAAGCGTTTCGCGCTCTGAGGGGCGGCCTATTTCACGACGGAAGAAAGAGCCGGGAATGCGCCCTGCGGCATACATTTTTTCCCCGTATTCCACAGTCAGCGGGAAAAAATCGGTTTCCCGCTCAAGCGGGGCGTGGCATGCAGTTACCAGCACAACAGTGCCGCCGCATTGAATCCATACAGAGCCATCGGCCTGATTGGCAAGGCGTCCGGTTTCAATGATCACTTCGTTGCCGGTTACTTGGGCTGTAACCCTTTTTGCGTTAAAAATATTATCCATGGTACATCCTTGTGAAGTTCGCTGAAGGGGATACCGAAAATAGGGTTAATTGTTAATTAACGCTATGTCCGGGTCCCCCTTCCTTCAGGTTAAAACGTTGATAGTTGAAAATTGTTAAGGGGGGCTTTGGTTACCCTGCAAGCCCCCCTTACTTGTAATTATTTCCTGAGGTTGAGTTTTTCAATCAGGTCGCGGTAGCGCTGGACATCTATCTTTTTAAGATAAGACAAGAGCTTGCGCCTGTGACCAACCATACGCAGAAGACCGGTGCGGGAGTGGAAGTCTTTTGCGTGGGCCTTGAAGTGGTCGGTTAAAGAGTTGATGCGCGAAGTGAGAAGGGCGATCTGCACTTCCGGAGATCCGGTATCGCCTTCAGACTGGGCGAAGTTGCCCATAACTTCCTTTTTTTCATCGGTTGTCATTGCCACAGCTGGTTCCTCCATTAGGATTGATAAATGTTAGCGCCAAAGCCCCCTGAGTATTTTCAGCCTGTTTCCGTCCGCTTCTTCAACGTTCTCTGCAATAGCCAGAGGCGAGTTGTTTTCGTTCACAAGCAACACATGGCTGCCCTGAACGAGATGCGAAGGGGATGGAATCGATTTGCCGTCTTTAACGGCAAGCTCGGAATCCCGGTCAAGAACCGCCTTGGGCCAGTCGGGCAGGGCGTCGGCAAGCGCAATAGCCTTGCCAAGCGCCAAATCCGGTTTGGCTACAAGTTCTTCAACCGAAACAGCCTGTTCAATACTGAAGGGATGGCTGTATTCCCGGGTCAGCTCCGTTAAGGTGGCACCTTTGCCTAAGCGAATCCCCAAGCTGTGGGCCAGGGACCGGATGTAGGTTCCAGAGCTGCATTCAACCCGAAATTTAATATAGGGCGGCTCAAAGGCGAGCATTTCGGCCCTAAAAATTTTTATTGCCTTTGTTTTTTTAGGGGTAGGCAACCCCTGGCGGCTTAATTTGTAAAGCGGCTGGCCCTGATGTTTTGCCGCTGAATAGGGTGGAACTTCCTGATTCGTCTGGTCAATCCATTCCTCAACCGCTTGCTCTACCTGCAAAAGGGTAATGTTGTCAACTTCTTTAGTTTCAAGGGTTTCACCCTCAGCGTCCCATGTGTCTGTTGTGCGCCCAAGTTCAATCGTTCCGCTGTATATCTTTCTGCCCATCAGATAGGAGGAGAGCTTTGTCGCCTGGCCCAGCAACAGAAGGAGAACCCCGCTTGCCATGGGGTCAAGGGTTCCCGCATGCCCGGCCTTTTTTATGCCGATTGCGCGCTTTACCTGATTTAGACAGCCTGCGGAGGATGGGCCCTTTGGTTTGTTGACTACTAATACCCCATCTGGAAGAATATTGCTAGCTTTACTCATTCAATTCGGCTGCAGGCGGTTTTGTTTTCCGTCAGATCAATTTCTTTTGACAACAGGGGCAGCACAGAGTCCACCGCACTTTTTACCGTGCCGTTCATTTCCATGGCGGCGGCGTTCATGTGCCCGCCTCCTCCAAAGTGAACAGCCACCTTTTGCACATTCACGTTCAAAGATGAACGAAGGCTCACTTTTATCCTGCCCGGCCCGTTCTCACGAATTAACGCGCACACTCTTGTGCCTTTTATACGGCGCATCCATGAAGCGAAATCGCTTAAATCCGCCACATTTAGCCCGGCTTCCTCCAGCATGGCCTGTGTAACGCAGACATAGGCTATGGTGTTGCCGTGGGCAAGCTGAATCTCATTTGAAAGCCTGCCCCAGAAGCGAAATTTTTCCATGCTCCAGGTGTGTTCGCGGCAATTGTTGAATTGCCCCACGTTAAGCCCAAGCCCAGCAATTTCTGAAGCCAGGGCAAAGGTTCTGGCATCCGTATTGCCGTAGCTGAATGAACCGGTGTCTTCCACCAGGCCGAGGTAGATAAACCTTCCAAGAGGCCCTTCCAGCGGAATTTTGAGGTTTCTGGCTATTTCCGCCACCATGTAGGCTGTGGATGAGGCCGTGGGGTCAACCCAGTTCAGGGTCGCAAATTCCGGATTCTCGCGGTGGTGGTCGATGCAGATGCTTGCGGGGAATGCCCGGTTTTCAAGCATGCCATGAATTTCCTGCCCAGCTCTGGCGCTGTCGCCGCAATCCACGAAAATACAGACGTCTGTTTTGAATTCGCCAAGCTCGTAAAGATTTTCAAAAACTTCAAAGCCTGTGTTTATCCAGCTTAACGTAGCGGGGATGCCCGATATGTTATAAAGGCGGAAATTTTTGTTCAACGCTTTCAAGATACAGGCCATGCCAAGCTGAGAGCCAATGGCATCGCCATCGGGCGTGGCATGGCTGACAACAAGGAAGTTGTCCCGTTCTTTTAGCATATTGCAAATTTCTTGAAGGCTTTCGGGCATAATTTACTCAACCCCGTAAAATTCCATATCACTATAAACCATTTCCTCGGGGCAGCAGGCTTCAAGATGCGACAGGCACTTGGTCAGCCTGCTGGTCAAATGGCGTTCGCTGTTACTTACCGACACAACCGCCAGCTTCAGTCTGGTCAGAGACTCCTCTGTTTCAACTTCGGCTATGGCCACGTTAAAAGTGTTTCTGGTTTTTTGCTTCACACTGTTGGCTACGCGCCGTTTGCCTTTTAGCGAGTCGTTGCCGTGCAGGGCATATTCAACTGTAAGTACGCCTATCACCATCGGAGTGTATGCCCCGGAAGCAAAGTTGCCGCCGGGGCCGGTTTTTAGCTTAAAGTGGCCGCCTGTTCCTGTCTTTCAAATGCTTCAACAATATCGCCCACTTTGATGTCATTGTAATTTTCAAGGGACAGGCCGCACTCATAGCCCTTAACCACTTCCCTTACATCGTCTTTGAAGCGCTTAAGGGAGTTTACCTTTCCTGTGTAAATCACAACACCTTCACGCAGAAGGCGAATTTCGGCTGCTCTTGTAATTTTACCGTCTACCACAAAGCAGCCTGCAATGGTGCCCACCTTGGGCACGCTGAAGGTTTCGCGCACTTCCACCTGACCCAGGTACACTTCGGTAACTACAGGTGCGAGCAGGCCTTCCATGGCTTTCTTGATGTCGTCGGCCAGATTGTAAATAATGTCATAGAAGCGGATTTCCACTTTCTCTTGCTCTGCCAGCTCTTTGACTTTGGAGGTGGGGCGCACGTTAAATCCAATGATGATTGCATTGGAAGCTGATGCGAGAAGAACGTCCGATTCCGTGATTGAACCGGCGGCTCCATGCACCAGGTTTACGCGCACTTCATCTGTGCCGAGTTTTTGCAGTGCCTCGCTGATAGCTTCAAGAGAGCCCTGAACGTCGGTTTTCAGCACCAGATTAAGTATAAGAGTTTCCTGGTCGGTGGGGCGGCTTGCCAGGAATGTTTCCAGGGTAACCCTGGATTCGCGGGCAAGCTCTTTTTCACGCTGGCGGATGGCGCGTTCTTCCACGATGCGGCGCGCGATTTTTTCGTCCGCCACGGCAATAAATTCTTCACCTGCTTCGGGAACGCCTTCAAAGCCGTGAACTTCAACAGGAATTGAAGGCCCTGCCGAGCCGATTTTTCTTCCCTGGTCATCAAGCATTGCCCTTACACGGCCGGAATAGATTCCACAGACGAATACATCGCCCTGATGCAGGGTGCCTTCCTGAATGAGCACTGTGGCCACAGGGCCGCGGCCCTTGTCGAGCTTCGCTTCAACAATATGCCCCCTGGCGGCTTTGTCGGGGTTTGCTTTAAGTTCCAGCACTTCCGCCTGCAACGCGATCATTTCAAGCAGTTCATCTATTCCCTGACGGGCTTTGGCTGAAACTTTAACAAAGATGGTGTCTCCGCCCCAATCCTCGGCAACCAGCCCCAATTCTGAGAGCTCTCTGATTACCCGCTCCGGGTCGGCGCTTTCTTTGTCCATTTTGTTTACAGCCACCATAATGGGCACGCCGGCAGCCTGTGAGTGGTTGACCGCTTCGCGGGTCTGCTCCATAACTCCGTCATCCGCGGCGACCACCAGAACGACGATGTCGGTCATTTGAGCGCCGCGCGCGCGCATTGCCGTAAACGCCTCGTGCCCTGGCGTGTCCAGAAAGACGATGTCCCCTTTGGGGGTAGTTACATGATATGCGCCGATATGCTGGGTAATGCCGCCGGCTTCGCCTTGGGCAATGGCCGATTTGCGTATGGCGTCAAGCAGGGAGGTCTTGCCGTGGTCGACATGCCCCATGATGGTAACCACCGGGGGGCGCAGCTTGAGGTCTTCCGGATTATCTTTAACAGTGTCTGTAAGATAGGTGTCTTCTGAAAATCCTGTTTTTTCTATTTCATAGTCGAACTCGGCCGAAACCAATGTGGCGGTGTCAATGTCGAGCGCCTGGTTGATGGTGGCGAGCGTGCCGAGCTGCATAAGGACTTTGATTACCTCAGTGCTTTTAACGCCCATTTCATGGGCCAGATCGCCAACTTTGATAAATTCATCAATTTTTATTTTCCGTTTGGCCGCTTTAATCGGCTGGGTGTTGGTCTGGGCATCTGCACGGGGTTCCTTGCGCGGCTTGTAACGGCGTCTGCTTTGTGGCCGTCCGGGCGTAGCGGCGGTGTCTCCCCATTCCGTGCTTATGTCTGTCTTGTCCAGGTCAAGCAGCGAGTCCTCGTCAAAATCGCTGAACTCTACAGTGCGCCTGCCTCCAGAACTGCGTTTTTTCTTGGGGCCATCACGCTCGGCCTCATATTTCTTGGCGGCTGGCTCCTGGTGGCGCGGCCCTCCGGAACTCTTGCTTAAAGGCTGTTCTTCCTGAGGCTCCAGTTCCGGCTCCAGCAGATTGGGAACAGGGTCCGGGCGTGAAATAATACGCACCTGGGGAGAAGTATTGGCCTTTTGCTCAGTCTCTTCAGACGATTCAGGCTCATTCTTCTTTTCTGTTTCCGGCCCTTTCAGGGCGCTGGCAATAGCGGCTTTGGAAACTTTTATGTCTTCTTCATCTGGCTCAAACGTGGCGTCAGGGCGCGCAATGTGGCGGGCAGCTTCCTTCTTGTGCTCAATTTTGCCTTCGGGCTCCGTTTCTTCCTGGGGCGCGGGTTCAGGCTGAGGCTTGCTGATAATTCTGGCGGCAGGAGTTTCCCTGGGCCTGTTTTCTTTCTTTACTGGCTTTTCGGGTTCTTTCTTTTCAGCCTTGGCTTCTTCCTGCTTTTTTTCAACGGCAACTGGCTGGGCATCAACTTTTTCCGGTTTGTCGGGTTCGACGGCGGCCAGCTCTTTTTCGGGCTTTTCTGTGTCCTTAACCCTGCGGCGCCGGATAATCAGCCCGGGCTGGACTTCGCGGCGTTCGACCTGAGAATCTGCACCGGCATCGTCCCTGTGGTTTTCAGGTTCGTCATGAGGTGATGTTTCTTCAGGCGCAGCGCCTTTTCCTTCCTTGAAGTGAGCCTTGATCTTTTCGATCTCCGCCACCGGAATGCTGCTTGTAACCATCTTCACCTCAAAGCCCATAGCCTGCAACTCAGTCTTCATTGCAGCTGCTTCCAGCCCAAACATGCCTGCCAGTTCTTTTACACTAATTTTATCACCGCTCATGCTAATCCTTAATTTCAGCCGCCATGCTTAATAATCTTTTGCGCCCGCTTTCATTGCAGGCTTTGTCCTGGCACAGATAAATACCCCTTCCCGGCAGTATTTGTTTGCTGTCCTTTAGATATGTGGGGTATTTGCTTCCAGCAGTCTCCTGTTTTACATAACGGGTCAATTCCTTTTTGGGGAACCGTTTTCTGCATATGCAACAGGATCTTTCCGGAATATGTCCACCCATTTTAAGCTTCAGCCTCGGTTTCTTCAGCGGGGGCTTCTTCCGAGCTTCCCTGTTCCGTTTTACTTTCCAGCCCCAGGAAATTGATGGCCGAACGCAGGTTGGCAACCTTGTCGGCATCCAACCCTTCAATTGCGTCAATCAGCTCCTGGTCGCTGGATTTGTTAATCAAATCAATGGAGGTAAATCCTGCATCCAGGAATTGCTCAATAGGCAGTTCCACAACCGAAGAGATCTGCTCAAGGCCTTGGCCGATGTCTTTAATTTCCGCATGTCTGGTTTCAGTGAACACGTCTATTTTCCAGCCAAGCAGCTTGGCGGCCAGTTTGACGTTTTGCCCCTTGCGCCCGATGGAGTTGGTGAGCTGGTCGTCCGGGACTACTATTTCCAGAAGGTTTTCGTCCTCATCCACCGTAATGCGGGAGATAGTTGCCGGGGCCAGGGCGTTGCGTGCGTATGTGGCTATGTCCGGGCTCCAAACCACGATGTCAATGCGCTCCCCTCTAAGCTCCTGCACAATGTTCTGAATACGGGAACCGCGAATGCCCACACAAGCTCCGACCGGGTCTATATCGCGGTCGCGCGACATGACGGCCACTTTGGCCCTGCTTCCGGGGTCGCGGGCAATACCCATAATCTGCACAATGCCTTCGTCCACTTCCGGAACTTCGCGCTTGAACAGGGCGCCCATATAATCTCGATGCGCACGCGATACTATAACCTGGGGGCCGCGTCCTTCTTTGCGCACGTCTATTACAATCGCTTCCACCCGGTCGCCCCGTTTATAATGTTCGCGGGGGATTTGTTCCTCTTTGGGCAGCAGGGCTTCAGTACGGCCAAGGTTCACAACCCATCCAGCCTTGTCCCTGCGCTGCACAATGCCGGACACGATTTCGCCTTTGCGGTCTTTATATTCTTCAAAAATAATTTCCAGCTCCGCATCGCGCATACGCTGGATAATAACCTGTTTGGCCGACTGGGCTGCAATGCGTCCAAGATCTCCAACATTAAGGCGGAAGCCCATTTCGTCGTCTTCCTGCACGCTGGGGTCATGAGTAAGAGCTTCTTCCAAAGAAATTTGCGAGGTTGGGTCAGTCACTTCTTTAGTTACTATCTTAAAGTGATAGACCTCGATTTCGCCCATCTCTTCATTAAAAGAAACTTCCAGATCAACATCGTCTCCATATTTGCGGTGAACAGAGGTGCGCACCGCGTCTTCGAGAGTCTGGATGAGCATGTCGCGGTCAATGCCCTTGTCTTTGCTGATCTGGTCAATGGCTTTCTTAAGTTCCATTTCTAACTCCTTGCCTTGCCAACAGAGTGTTTTACGCCTTTGTTTGCATTGAAGTCGTGCACCAGGCGCACACGTTGTATGTTTTTCCAGTTAGTTGCCAGGGGGGGGGCGTCAGCCTCACTGTCTTCCGGTTGAACGGAGATGCAGTCTCCCTCCGCATTTATCAATTTGCCCTGAAAACGCTTGCGGCCTGGCCAGTTTTCAACAGGGTCGTACAGCATCAAATTGACAGTTTCATTAATATATTGCTTTAGCTGATCTGGTGAAAAAAATATCCGTTCCAGGCCTGGAGAGGAAACCTCAAGCGAGTACGCCCCCGACATAACGTCTTCCACATCAAGGGATAAACCCAAAAGCCTGGACAGCTCTGCACAGTCGTCAATGTCGCAGCCGTTTTCTCCTTCAACATAAATGCGCAGCACTGGGTGCCCGGCACCTAAAATTTCAATGCCCCAGATGCTGAGCCCCAAAGATTCGGCGAGCGGAGCGGCCATTGCCTCAACAGTTGTTTTTAATGCGTCGTTCATTCACTTGTAGCGGGCTTTCAGAAGATTGAAGAAAAAAAAGGGAGGCCGAAAAGAGGCCACCCTGGCTATAAAAAATAACAGGATGTCTAAAGCCTGATCAAACCGAGATTTAAAAACCTATAATCTGAAATGGCTTTTCCGACTCTAAATATCTCTTTCAAAAGCAATAGTCAACTTTTTTCTTGGGTATGCATGACACCTTTGTAAGGATTGAGGTTGAAATTGCTCCCTAAACATTATATAGTAGATTAGAACACTAAATTTAACAGTCAGCGCATTCAAGGTGTATGAATGAAAAATATAAAAAAAAGTATAGTTGAAACGGCAGTCTCTGGCAAGGTGGCTTCCGGCGTTAAAAACAAAAGCGGCAATGCCAGGTTTAAACCGGATTCTGCTGGACTCCTCCCGGAAAACGGGGAGGATGGGGTTGAGCCGGAGCTGGAATTTGACGCTGAAAATGGCGTTGAAGATACGGATTCTGATGGTGTTTTTCTGGAAAAGGACGAAGACCTGGAACCGGAATATCTGAAAGGGGATGTTTTTGATTCAGATTTCAGCCTGACGTCTGAGGGCGACGCCGTCTCTCTGGATGATTCGCAAGAAGAAATAGTGGCGCCTTTTTTGCCGGCCCCATCGGAGCGCGGGGTGAAGGACGGCCTGACCATTTACCTTCGGGAGATCAGCCGGTTTCCAATGCTTAAGCCGGATGAGGAGCTTGAACTTGCCCGCAGGGTGAAAGAAGGCGACAGTGACGCCGCGTTCAGGCTCATCTCTTCCCATCTTCGTCTGGTGGTGCGCATAGCCATGGATTTTCAGCGCCGCTGGATGCAGAATGTTCTTGACCTGATTCAGGAGGGCAATGTGGGGCTTATGCGTGCAGCCAACAAGTTTGACTCCGAAAAGGGAATCAAGTTTTCCTACTATGCCGCTTTCTGGATTAAGGCGTATATTCTGAAATTTATTATGGACAACTGGCGGATGGTAAAAATCGGCACCACACAGACCCAGAGAAAGCTTTTTTATAATTTGAACAAGGAGCGTCAGCGGCTGATTGCCCAGGGGTTTGATCCCGACAATAAGACCTTGGCGGAAAATCTGGGTGTAAGTGAAGAAAATATTATTGAAATGACCCAGCGGATGGATGGCGGCGACGTGTCGCTCGATATGCCGATTAACGACGAATCCAACGCCAGCAGGATGGATTTCTTGCCTGCGCTTGGCCCCGGAACAGAAGAGGACCTTGCAAATGTCGAGTTGGCGGACATCCTTCGGGAAGAGCTGGTGAAGATTATGCCCACGCTGTCTGACAAGGAACGTGATATTTTGCAGAACAGGCTTCTGTCTGACGAACCGACAACCTTGAGGGAAATAGGAGCCAAGTACAACATCACCCGTGAACGTGTAAGGCAGATTGAAACAAGGCTTTTGCAGAAGCTGCACAAGCATCTGTCTGCAGAAATTGAAGATTTTTCAGAAGACTGGATCCGTCACTAGGGCAGAGCGCTTTGAGGCGCTTCCTTCAGTGCTTGGCGGCGGCCTGCGGGAAGGACAGTGCTTTTTGCGCTGTCAAAACATTTATACTTTTTCAAGCTTGAAACGCTCCAATGGCTTTGTTTTGATATTGCCGCTTAACGGCGGGGGAAGCTGTTGGATAAACTCTGCTGTGTTGGGAGACTGCAAGGTCAAAACACTTTTAACAGTATGATTTCAAAGCTAAAAGTTTTGGCCGCAGTTCTCTGCGGCAATTAATCAGGCGCATGTTTTTATTTTGCAGGGGCCGGAGAATATGGCAGGGTATCTTTGCAATTGTGCGGAAATTTCAAATGTGCTAAAACCAGCAGGCTTTGGCGTTTGCGTAAAGGGCTGGAGTGTTTGGTTCGTATTCTGGCTGGACAGATATGCAGAAGATTTTAAAAAAATGGTTTTTTTTCATAGGAATTGCAACAGTTTTAGTGTTGTTTTTTCTTGTGTGGGGTTGTTTCATCCCCTCAGGGCAACGCACCCCTGTGGATTGGGAGCTGAGCTCCAATGCGGAAAAAATTTATGATTATCTGACGCTTGAGCAATCTTTGCGCTCCGGCAATGTTGAAGATGTAAAGCGTTCCGTTCGGTTTCTTATAGATATGGACCCCTCGGAAGAGACTTATGTTGATGCCGTTTCCAGTCTGATGTTCAAGGGGGAAAAGAAAATGGCCCTTGAAATTGCGGAAAAAGGGTATCAGATTTTCCCCGACAGCAAACGCATCATCCTGCTTTATGTTGAAACTTTGATGCAAAGTTCGAAAATAGAGCAGGGGGTTGAGGTCTTAAGCGCATATATCAAAAAGAATCCCTATGAAACCGGCCTCACGATGCGTCTTGCCGAATTGCTCATCAAGCTCAAGGAATATGGCAAGGCCAACGAAGTGTTGAATCTTGTTCCGCGGGATGCCAAACCCACAGACATGGACTCTGCTTTTCCCGAAGAAGATATTCCGCTCAGAAAAACCTCATATTATCTTTATACAAAAGGGCGCGCTCTGGACGGCCTTGGAAAAGCCAGAGATGCGGAAGCCCTGCTCAGGCGCGCAGTTGAAAAGTCCCCGGAGTTTATGGAAGCATGGGCAGAACTTGCCTTTATTTATGAAAAAGACAAACGCCCGGCCGAAGCTCTTGAAATTTACAAAACACTGCTTGAGATGGACCATGATAACCCTTCAATCTGGCTGAGAATAGTGCATGCCGAATTACAGCTCGGGCATGTTGAGAAGGCATATTCTACTGTTGAGCTGGGGCCGTCGTCAGTTTCATTTTTAATGCAGGCAGCCCAGCTTTTTATGGCCGGCAAGCAGTGGGATTTTGCAGAGAAGGTATATCTCAAGGCGGCCTCTCTTCCCGGGGTGGACGATGAGGTGTTTCTTTATTTGTTTCTGCTTACTTATGAAGGCCGCCATGACGTGGGCAAGGCTCTTGATTATCTGAGCATGATCCGCCCGGAAAGTCCTGTTTTTGAGCGGGCGGCGATTTATAAAATACAGGTGCTCACTGAGAACAAACGGTTTGATGAAGCCGCCGCTGTTGCGGAGTATGCCATATCGAAATATCCGAAGCAGCGCAGCTTTTGGCAAAGCAAGGCCGCCCTTTACAGCCTGCAAGGAAAATATGACGAATCTGACCGCATTTTGGACGAGGCAATCAAGCAGTTTCCCAATGATGCGGATTTGATGTTCTCCAAAGGCGCTCTTTACGATCAGTCAGGGCGCAAGGAAAAGGCCATGCGGGTGATGGAGGAAATTTTGAAGCAGCACCCGGATGATTCGGCCGCTCTTAATTACATCGGGTACACCTTGGCGGATAAGGGCGTGGAGCTTGAACGGGCCCACAAGCTGATTGTAAAGGCCTTGGAGGGCGATCCGGAAAATGCCCATATCATAGACTCTCTGGCCTGGGTCCAATACCGTCTTGGAGATTTTGAAGCGGCTTACAAAAGCATTTTACGGGCTATTGGCTATGAACCGGAAGAGGCTGAAATTTGGGAACATTATGGGGATATTGCAAAGGCCGTTAATAAAAAGAAACAGGCCAAGGATGCATACCGCCGGGCCTTGGAGCTTAATCCGGACAATTCTGAAGAAATACGGAAAAAGATGAATGAAATTTAAGAGATCCGCCATGTTTAAAACCAATCTGAAATTGTTTTTGTTTTTTGGCGTGCTTGTTTTCTCCATGGCGGGGTGCGTGAAAAACACTTCGCCCCAGCTTGATATCGCTTCTCCCGGGGCTCAGGCTCCAGGCCTGGAGCCCAGGGCCGACAAGTCGTCCGAGGTGTGGGGAAAATACAGCAAAATGGCCTCGGCTGAAAACGTCCGGCCATTCAGGCTTGAAGGAAGCCTTCGCTACACTCCTCCAAAGGGCAACGGGAACCGTCTTTCCTTTTATCTCTGGAGCAACGGGGATGAGCCTTTCCGCCTGGACGCAACTGCGGGGTTTGGCTCTACCGTGATTGGCGCGCGTGAAGCTGAAAACGATTTCCTCGCTTACGTTCCGGAAGACAAAAAGGCATATGCCCATAAGGGGCTGGAAACCCCCAGGTTCGTGCTGCCCAAGCTGGGTGAGCCGTTGCCTTTGTCTATCGGCAATATGGCGAAATTGCTTGAAGGAAGATTTGATCAGCTTTTTGACCGGGAATATTCTTTGAGCGCCATTGCCGAACCGGGGGCTTATCCTGATTTAGGCCGCAATTTTGAAGGGTATTCCTACACCCTTTTGCGTGGCGAGCTTCCCGGAGAGCTTATTCTCAATTCAGCGGGGCAGCCTGTTCTCTGGAAGGGGGGCGATGGCTGGAGCATGTATATGGAATATGCGGAAACTTCTGATTTGAAGGTGCGCAAGCTTACCATTGTTCACGACAAGGGGCACAAGGCAATTATAATGGTGAAAGAGCGGGATTATCCCGAACGCTTCAACGATGCTCAGCTTGCGCTGCTTTTGCCTTCCGGCGTGGAAGTTTTGCCTATTAAACGTATGGAATAGTTTTTAGCAATTGGAGTTTTATATGCGGGTGGCAATCGGTTCGGATCATGCTGGTTTTGAGCTCAAGCGGGCTGTTATTTCCTATTTGGAAACATTAAAGCATGAAGTTAAGGATTTGGGGACGGATACGGCCGGGCGCAGTTGCGATTACCCGGACCTGGCAACCGAGGTTTGCCGGGAAGTGCTGGAATCGGGCTGCCTGGGCATTCTCATTTGCGGCACGGGTATTGGGATGTCCATGGCGGCGAACAAGGTCAGGGGCATCAGGGCCGCACTTTGCACTTCCGAGTTTCAGGGCCGCCTGACCAGGCAGCACAATGATGCAAATGTGCTTTGTCTTGGAGGGAGGGTTACGGGGCAAGGAATTGCCCTGGCCATTGTAAAAGAGTTTCTTGAAGCTGAGTTTGAAGGTGGACGGCACCTGATCCGAGTGCGAAAATTTGACTTTTAAAGTTACACTTTAGGTTTTTGGAGGAGCAATGCAGGTTTATAATTCCATAGCCAGACGCAAGGAAGAATTCATTCCCAAAGAAGCTGGCAAGGTGGATATGTATGTTTGCGGAATCACTTCCTATGATTACTGCCATGTGGGCCATGCCCGTTCGGCCATAGTTTTCGACATTCTTTCCCGTTATTTGCGTTTTAAGGGCCTGGATGTATGTTTTGTGCGCAACTTTACCGATGTGGACGACAAGATCATCAACCGGGCCAACCAGGAAGGGGTAAGCAGCCAGGAAATCGCGGAAAAATACATTGCAGCCTTTCATGAGGATATGGACCGGTTGGGCGTGCGCAGGGCCGATGTTGAGCCCAGGGCCACGGAAAATATACCTGAAATGATCGCAATGTGTGAGACTTTGATTGAAAAAGGCACAGCGTATCCAACTCCTTCAGGGGACGTGTACTTCCGGGTGCGCAATTTTTCAGGCTATGGCAAGCTTTCGGGGCGTTCACTGGATGAAATGCAGGCGGGTGCGCGCATTGCTCCGGGCGAGGAAAAGGAAGACCCCATGGATTTTGCGCTGTGGAAGGCCGCCAAGCCTGGTGAGCCTTACTGGGATAGCCCTTGGGGCAAGGGGCGCCCGGGCTGGCATATTGAGTGTTCCGTAATGAGCGCCAAATATCTCACCCTGCCTCTGGACATTCATGGGGGAGGGCAGGATCTTATTTTCCCCCACCATGAAAACGAAGTGGCGCAGACGGAAGCGGCCTGTTCCTGTCAATTTGTGCGTTATTGGATGCATAATGGCTTTGTGCAAATAGATTCTGAAAAGATGTCCAAATCTTTGGGCAATTTTAAGACTATTCGGGATATCCTTGAAAGCTATTTGCCCGAAACCCTGCGTTATTTTTTGATATCGCGCCAGTACCGCAGCCCTATAGATTTTACTTTCCAGGGCATGGACGATGTTGAAAAAAACCTGAAGCGCATTTATCAGTGCATTGGGGCTGCTAATGAAGAGCTGGCCCGCTCGAAGCGCAGCGGCAACAAACTGCCCGATGAAATTTGGGTGGAGTTTCGAGCTCTTTTGGCAGCCGTGATTGAAAGCA
>CAZDJL010000010.1:0-8749 GCA_964505745.1 uncultured Desulfovibrionaceae bacterium
GATCTTGCCAAAGCCGCGGCAACTCTCAAAAAACGCTGCAAGCAGCTTGATGGGAGCAACTTCCTGCTTGATTCGGAGGAAAACGAAGAAGAGCCCCCCCTTGCTAAAAATTTGCAGGTCCAGAAAGCAAAGTCTCAAACCTCTGTATGTATAGAACCCTTTCCAGGGGCGTGACGCCCAACCCATAAAAACAGCCGGAACCCGCCGCTGCAAAAAGGGCTTGAGCCTCTCTTGAAGACCTGACAACCTGCCCTGCCGGAAGCGGCAGAACACAAAAGCACACGGACATGAACCCGCCCCCGACAGCGAATTGCACCGGTTGCGCCTTTCCGGTTAAAACCTGCCGAACATAAGCCTGCACACCTTCTTCACAAAGGGGCACTGCATTTTTCCAACCATCCAGGTTTCGGCCACACGCTTGGACAGAAACCCCATGGTAGGAAAGGAGTGCTGCTGCATCATCATCTTTGTTATACGCAAATTGTTTTGAATGAGCATGGCCCATTCATTAATCATCTCACCGCTGCCCTCTCCCACTATGGTCACGCCGCGCACCTTGCCGGTGCGGGAAATGGCGGCCTTCACAAAACCCACATCAACCGATTCCGCTATGGCCGCCCCATAGTCGGCATACCTGGCCTCAACCAGTTCAAATTTGCTTCCTTCATCTTCAAGTTCCGCCAGGCTTTTACCCACTCTGGAAATCTGGGGCTCGGTGAACATGGTCCAGGGCACAGGATATTTGTGAAAATTAAGCTTGAATGGAGGCGGCAGCATGGAGTTCATCAGCGCAATCATGCCCTGGTGCATGGCCGCATGGGAGAAACGGTGGTAGCCGTTCACATCGCCGCAGGCATAAATATGCTTCTGGGTTGTCCGCAAATACCGGTCAACCAGAATCCCTTTGGAGGCGTATTCCACCCCCGCCTTATCCAAAGCAAGCGAAGAAGGGTCAAAATGACGCCCAAGAGCGGCCAGAACTTTTTCAGCCGAAATCAGCCGCCCGTCTTCAAACTCCAGAACAACCTTCCCGTCTTTCTCATAAAAACGCTTCATATCGGCATTTTTTTCAAGAACAATCCCGTCTTCCAAAAACTGGCTTTCCAGAAGCTCGGTAGCTTCCCTGTCTTCCCGCCACAAAAGGCCCTTGCCCCGGAAAACCATGGTCACCCTGGTTCCCAGCCGGGCGAAGGCCTGGGCCATTTCACAGGCAATAGCGCCGCTGCCCAGCACAATCATGCTTTCAGGCATTTCATTCAGGTGAAAAAGATTTTCATTGGTCAGGGGCTGCACGTCTTTCAGGCCGGGAATGTCCGGAATTTGCGGTTTGGTTCCTGTGCATATGAAGATGCGCTTGGCGCTTATCTGCCTGCCTCCAACCCGGACAATGCGGGGGCTCACGAATTCGGCGGGCCCTTTCTGATACAGCATGTCCACTTTGCCAAACATTCCCATGGTCTTTTTCTCGGAAATGTAAGCAAGGTCCTTTTCAATCTTGCCAAACGGATTCAACACTGCCGGAGCCGGCGTTTTTGCAAGCTCCATCCGCTCAAGCCGGCTGAACGCCGCGCGAAACCTGCCCATTCGCAACAGCGCCTTGGAAGGAATACAACCCACATTCATGCATTCCCCCCCAACACTTTCCTTTTCCACAGCACAAACGCTAAGCCCCATTTCAGACGCCATGACGGACACCGCCATTCCGGCCGGGCCAAGACCTATCACCAGGACATCATAATCGTACATTATACAGACCTCGCAACATAATTGGTTTCCAAACCACACAAGAAAAATACGGACATTCTCATAATTATAGAATTCTCTCTAAAACCAGTCAAGCGAGCAGGCCTTGTTTTGCCTGAATACGAATATAGGGCTTGACATAACCAGCCATAACATCAATCATGATTGAAGGTGCGCCGGGCCGCAAAGGGCGCTGGCAAAAAACGGGCACAGTGCTGCGGGCATTGGGCGTGCCTGCCTTTCACCGGAACCGGCAAAGCAGCAACAATATTTTTTGAGCGGCTTACCCGCCAACGTGCGCAAAAGCTTTTCCTTTCCTTGTTAATGCGCTATTATCACTCAAATTAGCACCGAAACGCCAAGGCGAGGCCAATATGCCAGACAAAAAAAAGATCATCCGTATTTCTCTTCTTATAGCCGCCGGATTCGCAATTGTTTTTGCAGCCTTTAAAATATACAAAATTTTTGCGGACGATCCGCTTATACTTTACGGCAATGTGGACATAAGAACCGTAAACCTGAGCTTCAGGGTTCCCGGAAAACTGGCCAGCCTTGCCGTGGACGAGGGAGACCCTGTTGAACCCGGCCAGATTTTGGGGGAGCTTGACCCGGAACCTTACAAAAACGCGCTTACCCAGGCCAAAGGGGAGTATGACGCTCAAAAGGCCAACCTGGCCCTGCTTGAAGAAGGATACAGAACCGAAGAAATCGCCCAGGTGCGCTCTTCCATGCATGAACGGCTGGTTGCTTTTGAGTATGCCAACACAAATTACCAGAGAATACAGAAACTTTACGACACAAGGGCCGTTTCCGCTGATGAGCGGGATAATGCCCGCACAGCCCGAAACGAAGCCATGGCAAACCTGCAGGCGGCCAAAGACAAACTGAGCCAATATGAAATAGGCAGCCGCGCCCAGGAAATTGAAGCCGCACAAGCCAACCTTGAACAAGCCGGAGGGGTTCTGGCTCAGGCGCAGCTTAATCTTGAAGACTCCAAGCTGATTTCCCCTTCCAGCGGGGTGATTCTGACCAGGGCGGCGGAGCCTGGAACAGTGCTTGCCGCGGGAAGTTCCGTATTCACCCTGTCCCTGACCCGTCCCGTGTGGGTCCGGGCATATGTGGAAGAAGTAAACCTGCCCCGCGCAGTTCCGGGAACCGTGGTCAAAATAACCACAGACGGGCAGGAAGGCAAATTTTATGACGGACGCATAGGGTTTGTTTCCCCAACAGCGGAATTCACCCCCAAAAGCGTGCAAACCCCGGAGCTGAGAACCGATCTGGTCTATCGGCTGAGAATTATTGTAACAAACCCGGATGACAATTTACGCCAGGGCATGCCGGTGACCATCACCTTCCCGTAACAGGCAGGCCGGAAATGGAAAGCTTGAACCCAAGAAGCGGCAACAGCGCCGCCGCGCCAATGGAAAACAGCATTGAGCTGAAGGGCGTGTCCAAATCATTCAAGGAAACGGAAGCCCTGCGTCCCATAAACATAACCATCCGGCCGGGGGCGGTCACCGGGCTGGTGGGCCCGGACGGGGCGGGAAAAACCACCCTGATGAGAATTCTTGCTGGCCTGCTTAAGCCCACTTCGGGCGAAACGAAAGTGGCGGGCCTGGACCCCGTAAAACAAAGCCGCGCCCTGCACGAAATTATAGGATACATGCCGCAGCGCTTCGGGCTTTATGAAGACCTGACCGTTCATGAAAACCTGGAGCTATATTCCTCCCTTCGCGGAGTGGAAGGCCGGGAAAAAGAGGAATCGTTCAAACGCCTGCTGCGTTTCACAAGCCTTGGCCCGTTTGGCGAGAGGCTTGCGGGCAAACTTTCGGGCGGCATGAAGCAGAAGCTCGGCCTGGCCTGCACCCTGCTTGGCAGGCCCCGGGTCCTGCTTCTGGACGAGCCGGGGGTGGGGGTGGACCCCATATCCCGGCGCGAACTGTGGGCCATGGTTTACAAGCTTGCGGAAGAAGGCATGCTGATTCTGTGGAGCACCTCATACATGGACGAAGCCGACCATTGCCGCGACGTCCTGCTGTTCAACCAGGGTGAGCTTCTTTATAACGGAGCGCCGCAAAAGCTGACCCAGACCATGCAGGGCCGCACATTTCTGGCGCCCTCCCCTGACGGCAACAACCGGGCCCTGCTGCAAAAAATACTGTTTCAGGAAGAGGTGAGCGATGCCAGCATTCAGGGGCGGCATGTGCGGGTAATTCTCAAAAAAGAGGCTTCAGCCAGCGAGCTTGCCCAAAAAATGCAAATGAAGCCGGAAGATTTTTCGGCTGCCGAACCGCGCTTTGAAGACGCGTTTATCGACCTTCTGGGGGGCTCCGCCTCAAAAAAATCCGCCCTTGGGGAAATCATGGCCGCCGTCCCCGCGGCCCAGCGCGATATTCCCGTAATTGAAGCAAAGGAGCTGACCAAAAGCTTCGGTACGTTCACGGCAACGAATCATGTAAACTTTCAGGTTCGCAGGGGAGAGATTTTCGGCCTGCTTGGTCCGAACGGCGCGGGCAAATCCACAACCTTCAAAATGATGTGCGGGCTTTTAAAGCCAAGTTCGGGCCAGGCCCTGGTCATGGGGCTGGATCTGAAAAAAAAATCATCCGAAGTCCGCCAGAAGCTGGGGTATATGGCCCAGAAATTCTCACTGTACGGCGGCCTGTCAACAACCCAGAACCTGACCTTCTTTTCCGGAGTATACGGCCTGTCCGGGGCGGAACAGAAGAACCGGGTGGAAGAAATGGTGAACGCCTTCAAGTTCACCCCCATCCTCAGCCGGAATGCCGACGAACTGCCGCTCGGCTACAAGCAGAGGCTTGCCCTGGCCTGCGCGCTAATGCACAGGCCCGACATCCTTTTTCTTGACGAGCCCACCTCGGGGGTGGACCCGCTCACAAGGCGCGAATTCTGGCTGCATATCAACAGCATGGTGGAAAAGGGGGTCACGGTAATGGTGACAACCCATTTCATGGACGAAGCCGAATACTGCGACCGCATCGGCCTGGTATACCATGGCAAACTGATTGCAGCCGGCTCCCCCGACGAACTGAAGCAAATGGTGAAATCAGAGGAGCTGCCGGATCCTACCATGGAAGACGCGTTTATCGGCCTGGTAAAAAACTACGATGACAGCCAGGGAGAATCCTGATGCTGCCCGCCCTGTCCATGAGCAGGCTTTTGGCGCTATGCCGCAAGGAAACCCGGCAGATTACGCGCGACCCCAGCAGCATGCTGATCTGCTTTGTAATACCGCTGCTGCTGCTGATCATATTCGGCTACGGCATCAATCTGGATTCCGCCGCTTTGCGCATGGGGCTGGTTCTGGAAGACCAGAGCCCGCAGGCCAGAAATCTGGCGGCGGCGTTCAAGGCCTCGCCATTTATCGATGCCCGGGTTTACACCTCCCGCCAGCCTGCAATAAAAAAAATGCAGGAAGGCGAACTGCGCGGCATTATAATTGTTCCCACAGACTTTTCACGCAAACTGGAAGCCTTCGCAAGCAGCGGGGAAAAAGCCGGAATACAGTTGCTTACAGACGGCAGCGAACCGAACACGGCGAATTTCGTGCAAGCCTACGCAACGGGGGCATGGAAGATATGGCTGCAAAACGAAATGCAGGACAAAGCAACGGGCATGCCGCAGCTGATCGAAGAAGAAACAAGATTCTGGTATAATCAGGCCGCCATCAGCCGCAACTACCTGCTGCCGGGCGCCGTCAGCATAATTATCACTGTGGTGGGGGCCATTCTCACTTCTTTGGTCATTGCCAGGGAATGGGAGCGGGGAACCATGGAGGCGCTGCTGTCCACCCGGGTCACCAGACTGGAGCTGATGCTTTCAAAACTGATTCCCTATTATCTGATGGGCCTCCTGGCCCTGGCCCTATGCATGTTTTTCAGTGTGGTTGTTTTCTCCGTTCCCTTCAACGGCTCGTGGCTTCTGCTCTGGCTGGTGAGTTCGCTGTTTCTGGCAAATACGCTGGGAATGGGGCTGCTTATCTCCACACTCACCCGCAACCAGTTCAACGCGGCCCAGGTGGCTTTAAACGTGGCTTTTCTGCCTGCCATAATGCTGTCGGGGTTTGTTTTTGAAATCGACAGCATGCCGGCCCTGGTCAAGGCGGCCACATATATTATTCCGGCCCGCTACTATGTGAGCCTGATGCACACCCTGTTCCTGGCGGGCAATATTCCGGTGATTCTCCTGGTGAATTCGGCTTTCCTGTTTGCCACTGGCGGGCTGCTTCTCACACTGACCTTTTTAAAAACGCGCCTGCGGCTGGAGTGAAAAATGGACAATACCGTGTTCAGCCGCCTGCGCGCCCTGATTGTGAAAGAGCTTCTCGCCATTTTGAAAGACAAACAGTCGCGCATGATTGTGATTATGCCGGTGCTGGTGCAGGTTCTGATTTTTCCGTTTGCAGCCACCCTGGAGATTACCGACTCCCCGATCGGAATCTATAGCGAGGACAGCGGAAAGCACTCTGTAGAACTGACCCAGCGCATGGCAAAATCCGGCAGTTTTTCCGAAATTATCCTCCTGCGCAATGAAAAAGAACTGAAAGAAGCTCTTGATGCCCAGCGGGCGCTTCTCGCCGTGCGCTTCAGCGCAAGCTTTTCCCGCGACATTGACGCGGGAAAACCCGCAAAAATGCAAATTCTCGTTGATGGCAGAAAATCCAACGGCGGGCAGATCGCCTCCAGCTATGTGCAGGCCATCGCAAACGCCTATCAGCAAGAACTGTATGAAAACCGGGGCATGGCCCCTGCAGCGCCCTGCGAGATGATAATCCGCAACTGGTATAACCCCAACCTCAATTATAAATGGTTCATCGTGCCATCGCTGATTGCCCTGATTACCACCATCGGGGTGTTGATCATGACCGCGCTTTCCGTTGCCCGCGAAAGAGAACAGGGCACCCTTGAACAGCTTCTGGTTTCTCCGCTTGAAACATGGCAGATATTCGTAGGCAAGGCCGTGCCCGCCCAGATTATCGCCACCATCCAGGGCAGCATCGTTCTGATTGCAGGCATTTTCTTCTACCAGATCCCTTTTTCCGGCTCTATAGCCGTATTCTACGCAATGATTCTGCTCTACGGTTTCTCATTAATCGGGGTGGGTCTGCTGATCTCCTCGCTTTGCTCCACCCAGCAGCAGGCCTTTATCGGGGTTTTCCTGTTCATGATGCCCTCCATTCTGCTTTCAGGCTATATCAGCCCGGTTGAAAACATGCCCAAGTGGCTGCAGTATGTAACCATGATAAACCCAATCCGCCACTTTACGGAAATCACCAAGCAAATATACCTGAAGGACGCAGACTTCACAGCCCTTTGGCAAAGCGTGCTGCCGCTTCTGATCATAGCCGCCTGCTCGACAATTGTTGCCTATGCGTTTTTCCGGCGCAAAATATCCTGAGGCCCGTTGCGCTTCTTTGGCATGGGCATTTTTTGGTAGAAATTAGACGCGGCATGTGGCATATCTGATACGGACTGAACGGCAATATAAACATTTTTCAATAACAAGCGGAGAATCTATGGTTCGCGACAGACAATATGTTTTAAACGAGCTATCGCCGCGGGAATCGTGGCGGCTTTTTAAAATAATGGCTGAAATTGTTGAGGGCTTCGACTCCATGGGCGAATTGGGCTCCGGGGTTTCAATTTTCGGATCGGCCCGCTCGAAACCGGGCGACCCCTTTTACGATGAAACAGAGAAGCTGGCGGGGCTGCTGGCCAAGGAAGGCTACACAGTAATTACCGGGGGAGGCCCGGGGCTTATGGAAGCCGCCAACAAAGGGGCGTTCAAGGCGGGCGGAGAATCGGTGGGGCTTCATATTGAACTTCCCGCCGAGCAGAAACCCAACAAATACCTGAGCACCCGGCTGAATTTCCGATACTTTTTCGTTCGCAAGCTGATGTTCGTTAAGTACGCCATGGCCTATGTGGTCATGCCGGGAGGAATGGGCACCATAGACGAACTTAGCGAAGCGTTTGTGCTGTCTCAAACGAACCGGATCAGGCCTTTTCCAATAATACTTTACAATTCCGACTTCTGGAACGGCTTTCTGGACTGGATCGTGGACAAAATGTACGAATACAATTTCCTGAACAGCAAAGAGATGGGCATGCTGACCGTTCTGGACACTCCGGAAGAAGTGGTGGCCTTCATCAAGCGTCACGTCATCATGTAGGGCGCACCGACACATGCCAGACCTGCCGGGAAGAACATTATTTGAAAACAGCAGCCCCGCCGGAGATGCGTTTCCCCCGCCCCCCGGCTGGGAAAGCTGGGAAATGCTGATGGACGAGGCCCTTGCCGAGGCGCGAAAAGCTTTGGAGATTGACGAAGTGCCTGTGGGCGCTGTGGTGGTTACCGAAAAAGGCGAAATTGTAGGGCGGGGGCACAATTCGCCCATAAGCAGCTTTAACCCGGTTGCCCACGCAGAGCTGGCGGCAATTGCGAATGCGGCCGAAACCGTGGCAAATTATAGACTGAACAAGGCTTTTTTAGTAGTAACCTTGGAGCCATGCCTGATGTGCGCTGGGGCCATTGTGCACAGCCGCCTCGAGGGCGTTGTTTTCGGCGCTTACGATTACAAGACCGGAGCGCTTGTTTCTAAAATAAACGCTCTTGACCTGCCCTTCCACAACCACAAAACAATCTGGATGGGCGGAGTTAAAGAAAAAGAGTGCGGAGCGCTCTTGTCTTCATTTTTCAAAAATAAACGGCAAGGAGCAAGGGGAGTCTGACCACCCTGCCCGTCCTTAAGGAGTTATATTATGTACGATGACAGTTTTACCGCGGTAATGGCGTTTATGGTCTTTTACTTCATTTTTCTGGCGGGCTGGTGGCTTGTTTGCGCCATAATGGGCCATGCCCTGCTGAGCAAAAAAGGATACCGGCATATAGGGCTGTATATCCTGGCCTGGGTTCCCCTGCTGAACTGGATAAGCATTTTTCTGTTCGTAGGCCTGCCCGATGCCCTGCTTAACCGCAAAATTGA
>CAZDJL010000010.1:8849-14256 GCA_964505745.1 uncultured Desulfovibrionaceae bacterium
GCAAATGCCCGCCCAGCCGCAGCCCGCAGGCCCGCAGCCGGCATATCAGGCTCCTCAGAATGCGGACGCCCAGCAGCCACCCTTCCAGCCCACATGGCAACCCCCGCAAAGCCAGCAGGCCCAGACCCCGGTAAACCCGGAAAATCTGTTCGGCCCTGGCGCAGGCCAAAACAACAGCGGGCAAAACAGCCGGAGCTAACCTCAAACCTTCGGCAGGCGCAGGCGGACAATTCCACAAGACCGCGGAATGGCATAGAGAAGTAAAACAGCTTTGCCTGCGGAGCAGGCACAGGCTCCGCCGAAGGGCATCCAGTTCCGCCGTCAAGCGCTGAAGGGGACATCTAAAACATCAATCTGATCAGCAGAAAGGCCGGGGTCACTCCGGCCTTTTCAATGCTCCCCTCCGCCCGCCGGGATGGGTACGCATGATTTTAAACACAAGTTGCACTGGCGTTTATTTGCATTGTGGTGTAAAAGAAAAATCCTTGTATAATTCCTTGTTTACCGAATACGGAGTTTTTTTGGCCGATAAAATTATATATGGCGTCCAACTGCACCCTTGTGGGCAAGTTTGCTATTTCCTCCCTGGCTCGTACCCCGAGCTTCAAAAGGGCGACCGGGTAATTGTCCGCATTGACCGGGGTGAGGCCCTTGCAGAAATAGTGCGCATTTTCAGCCCCAGGCAAGAAGCCCCCGCTTTGCCGGCCCCTGAAGAAGAGGAGCAGCCGGCTCTTTGCAAAGAGCCCTTTTCTTCCCCTGAACAGGATGCTTCACCTGCCCCGGCGGAAGACGAAAGCGAAGAGCAAAATGACCGCAAACCGGAAAAGGGTAAAAAGCAACCGTTCGCGGGGGAACCTTTCCAGTGGGAAGTGTGGGACGGAGACGAACAGGAAGAAGAAGTACACGGCGCGGAAACAGAACTTTGCCTTGATCCCAATTCGCCCGACCTGCAGCCCATCTTGCGGCCTGCCAGCCACGCCGACCTGGAGAAGGCCGACGCCAATCAGGCTTTGGCCAAGAAGGCCCACTGTTTCTGCGTGCACCGCGCCCGGCATCACAATCTGGAAATGAAAATGGTGCAGGCCGAATGCCTGCTGGATTGCTCAAAAATAATTTTCTATTTCACTGCGCCCAACCGGATAGATTTTCGGGAACTGGTGAAAGACCTGGTGAAAGAATTCCGCACCCGGATTGAGCTGCGCCAGATCGGGGTGAGGCATGAAACCCAGATGGTCGGGGCTACGGGGAATTGCGGCATGGTGTGCTGCTGCCGCCGCTATATGCGCCGCTTCGCTCCGGTTACCATCAAGATGGCCAAAGAACAGAACCTTTTTCTAAATCCTACAAAAATTTCCGGAACATGCGGCAGACTGCTCTGCTGCCTTGCCTTCGAACAGGAGGCATATGAGGAATTTCACAGCCGCTGCCCCAAAATGGGCAAGAAATACATTACCAACGCAGGGGTGGTAAAGGTGCTTCGCTCAAGCATTTTCCACAACACCCTCTCGCTTCTTCCCGAAGAAGGCGATGAATATGAAGTGGGCCTTGAAGACTGGCAGACCATGGACCCGGTACGCCAGGGGCAGATTCAGCAACCCAAAAAACAGGCCCCCAAGCCTGTGGAGCAGGCTGAAAGCCCTGAGCTGCAAGACAGTGAAAAAAGCGCCCATCAGCCCGGACAGCGCCAGGAAAGAAACAGAGACAGACGAAAAGGCGACCGCCAGCGCGGCAGCGACTCATCCGCCCCAAAGCAGGACAACGCATATGGCGCGCAGCAGCCTGAAGAGCAGGAAGAAGATGCCGTGCCTCTTTCCCCGCCGGAGCTTTCCAAACAACAGCCCGCCCGCCCTGAAGAGCAGGAAAGGGCAAATGCGAATTTAATGGCCGCCCCCCAAAACAACTTCCCGCATAAAGATGGCGAAGAAAAATCGGCCGGACTGGCAAGATTTCTGGCTGCCACCCGCGATGATGAATAAAAGACCACGGAGCACCGCTTGAATACTTTCTATATAACCACCCCAATTTACTACGTAAACTCCAACCCTCACATCGGGCACGCTTACACAACCATTGTGGCCGACTGCATGACCCGCTTTTACAAGCTGCTGGGCCGCGACTCATTCATGCTGACCGGAACCGACGAGCATGGGGACAAAATCGCCCAGGCGGCCGCAGCCAAGGGTAAGGCCCCGCAAGAGTTTGTGGACGAGGTGGCGGAAAAATTCAAAGATGCCTGGGAAAAACTGGATCTTCAATATGACCGTTTCATACGCACCACGGACAAGGAGCATATTGCGGCGGTGCAGGCTTTCTTGCAGAAAGTGCATGACAATGGCGACATTTATTTCGGTGAATACGGAGGGCACTACTGCTACGGGTGCGAACGCTTCTACACGGAAAAGGAGCTGGAAAACGGGTTATGCCCCCAACACCAGCAAAAGCCCGAATATATTTCGGAAAAAAACTACTTTTTCCGCATGTCCAAATATCAGGCCTGGCTGAAAGAGCACATCATGGCGAACCCGGACTTCATACGCCCCGAACGCTACCGCAATGAAGTGCTTAGCCTTCTGGACAGCGGAGCTCTGGAAGACCTTTGCATCTCCCGCCCCAAAACCCGCCTCACCTGGGGAATAGAGCTGCCTTTCGACAAGGACTATGTTTGCTATGTGTGGTTTGACGCCCTGCTCAACTATATTTCCGCGCTGGACTACCCCAGTGGAGAAAATTTCAAGAAATTCTGGCCGGGCGAACACCTTGTTGCCAAGGACATTCTGAAGCCCCATGCCATATTCTGGCCCACCATGCTGAAAGCCGGAGGGGTGGAGCCGTATAAGCACCTGAATGTGCACGGCTACTGGCTGGTGCGTGAAACCAAGATGAGCAAGTCCCTGGGCAATGTGATCGATCCGCTCAAGCTCGCCGAAGCCTGCGGCCTTGACTCCCTGCGCTATTATCTGCTGCGCGAAATGCATTTCGGATCAGACGCCTCGTTCTCGCTGGAATCTTTGATCACACGCCACAATGCAGACCTTGCCAATGACCTGGGCAACCTGTTTTCACGCGTTTTGTCCATGAATCAAAAATATTTCGGGGGAAAGGTGCCCCAGCCGGGAGCCCTGCTGGAAGACGACAAGGCCATTGCCGACCTGGCTCTTTCGGCTCAAAAAAGATATTTGGAGCTGTTTGACCAGACAAAGTTCTCAAACGGGCTTGAGGCCTTGTGGGAACTGGTGCGCGGGCTGAACAAATATGTAGATTCCATGGCCCCCTGGACTCTGTTCAAAGACGAAAATACCGAACGCCTGGGCACGGTTATGCATACGCTTGTTACGGGGCTTTACAAAGTTGCGGCGCAGCTTCAGCCCATCATGCCGCACACCGCCAAAACAATGCTTGAACAGCTCGGCAAGCCTTCCTGCCCATGCGGGTACAACCTGAAGGACGAAGCGGGCAAATTTGACGGAATGGAGCCGGGAGCCCAAATAGCCGGGGCGTCCAACCTGTTTCCCCGCCTTGAAGAAGCTTCCTTCGCAGAAATGAACCGTCCTGCCCCGGCTGCCGTTTCCGCGCCGGCGGAAAAACCGGAAGCCAAAAGCCAGGCAGGGCAGCCCGACACCGAAGGCGTGGCAATCATCAATTTTGAAGATTTCGCAAAGGTGGACATTCGGGTGGGAACCATAACCGTGGCGGAAAAACACCCGGATGCAGACAAGCTGCTGCGCCTTGAAGTTGACCTGGGAGAGCCCAAACCGCGTCAGATAGTGGCCGGCATAGCAGAGTTTTTCGACCCCGCTTCACTTCTGGGCAAGCAGATTTGCGTGATTGCCAATTTGGCGCCCCGCAAGCTCCGCGGCCTGGAATCTCAGGGCATGCTGCTTGCCGTGCGTCAGGAAAACGGCCTGGAACTGCTTACCGTAAGCCGCCATGTAGCGCCCGGCAGCAAAGCTTCCTAGAGCAGCTTAAAAGTGAAAGGCTGTTTCTGGGGAAATGTTTTGCCTGCGCGAGGCTTTAGCCGCCATGCAGACACAGACGGCCATTTCGTCTGGACGGCTGAACTGCACAAAGAAGCAAAGCGGCTTTACCCGCAGGGCAAAGCACAGGATCTGCCGGAGATCATTCACTTTCGCCGTAAAACCATGAATGGGGCGGCTCAAAATTAATCTATTCCGGGGAGGGTTGCATGGGCAAGCTGGCTGTGTTCATTATCGGCATTTTGGTTATGGGGGCAATCGCTTTTCTTGTGGTGAACAGAAGCATCGGGAAAAAGCATTCAGAAAACCAGAACAAACAGCCGGAAGACGATAAATAGGCGTACTTCCCCCTGCAGCACGGCGTTCCTGCCCCTTCCAGAAATGGGCGGCTGTTTTCGCGTATATTCCAAGCCCTTAAGCTGAAACCGCCAGGGCTGCCATGCCCGAAACGCCCGCAAGAAGCTGTCTTCAAGGCCTTGTCAAAATGCAGGCGTGAGGAATCTCTGCCGGCGAGTATACAACTATTCCAAACCTTAAAAAACCCTGAAAACACCCCGCCAGCCTGCAACACCCGCAACACCGGCGCTTGAAGAAAGCAGGCAAAACCCGTTTTTTCCGCTGCGGTCTGGCGGCTCAAAGTACTCACCGGCCGTTAAAAAACTCTCCGCAAAATGGAAGCAGACGTTTTTTCCCTGCCGCAAAACTCTGTTTCGGGCGTTAAGCGCATCCGGAAGGCTACTCTTCCACCAAAACTTTGATGCTGCCCTTGGCGTAAAGAGTTCTGCGCGCTGAAATGGACATTTTTCCCGTGTGGGAATACATGCACATCACGCCGCTTTCAAAAATCACCTGAACGGGGAAAGCCGCGCCTTTTTCATTGAAAACATGCACCACTTTACCATTGCCAAAAGCCACGCATTCAACTTCTTGCCCAAGGTAAAAATTAGGCAGAATCGTGATGCTTCCCTTTGCGTACAAAGTGCGCCCCGCAGAAAAAGAGGCTTCCCCGGCGGCGGAATACATGCAAAGGCCCCCTTTTTCAAAGTGCACATAAATAGGGCATTTGGCATCTTTTTTTGTGGAAATATCAAAAATTTTTCCGTTTCCGTGCACCAGGCATTCCACTTCCTGGCCCACATAAAATTCAGGCTTGCTCATAATTAACCACCTTGCTTGTTTACTCCCTGTTACCGCCGCCAGAACAGCAGCCCGGCACGACAGCCAAACCCCTATTCCGGCAAAAAGCCGTAAGAAGCAATTGCTCTCTTGGCCTGCGCCCAGCAACACGGCTTGCGCCTTGCCCGGCGGGCAAGACCAGCCTCCGGTCCCCATGAAAACTTAAAAACAGCGCCAAGATAATTATCAAGATAATTATCGAGCGCCGCCCGTTTTTCTATCCCATTTTTTTTCATATTGCTAGGCCTCTTAGCGCC
>CAZDJL010000011.1:0-8864 GCA_964505745.1 uncultured Desulfovibrionaceae bacterium
TGTTCATACGTTCAAAAAGACAACAAAAAGGCAATTTTGGGGCATGCTTTCACGCTTGGGCTTTGCCCGATTTGTTGCTAGAATATTCCTTGCATAAATCGTGCAAAATATGGCAATATTATTTTAACGCTAGGAAAAAACTGTATTCATGGACGATGTGTAAATGGCTCTTGAGCTAAGACAGCATTTAAAACTAACCCAGCAACTGGTAATGACCCCCCAGCTTCAGCAGGCAATCAAGCTGTTGCAGCTGTCCCGTCTGGAACTTATTGAAACCGTCCAGCAGGAGCTTCTTGAAAATCCTTTCTTGGAAGAGGCGGAAAACGAGCTGTCGGCTGAGCTTGACAATTCCGATGATCTGCGCCCGCAGGAAGATGAACGGGATGTGGTTTACGAGAACGAGCTTGCTACCAACGCAGACTGGGAAGATTATCTGGGAGAGTTCGCTTCTTCTTCGCGCCAGGCGCAGTTGAAGGAAGTGGATATTTCCGAAGAGGGCACATCGTTCGAGGCGCGTTTTGCCGCCAAGCCAAGCTTGGAAAGCCATTTGCACTGGCAATTGCGTCTTTCCCGCCTCACTGAACGCCAAAAGCAAATAGGCGAATATGTTATCGGCAGCCTTGATTCTTCCGGTTATCTTTCTGCCGGCATTGAAGAGCTTTGTGAAATGGCCGAAGCCTCTGAAGCGGAGGTTGGGGAGGTGCTGTGCGCCGTTCAGCGTTTCGACCCTGTAGGGGTGGCCGCTTCAAGTCCCCAGGAATGTCTGCTGGTTCAGATTGAGGTAAACGGATACGACCGGGACCCGGTTCTTGTTGAGCTGATCCGCGATCATCTGGAGGATTTGGAACAGCGGCGTTACAAGCCTTTGCTTAAAAAATTTTCGCTGGATATTGACGATCTGCAGGAATACCTGCACCTGATTACCAGCCTTGACCCCTTGCCGGGCGCGAGCTTTGGCGGCGATGACCCCTTATATGTAAGCCCGGACGTTTATGTGTACAGTTATGAGGATGATTTTGTAATAGTGCTGAATGACGAGGGGCTTCCGCACTTGCAGTTGAATGATATGTATGAGGGAAACCTGGGCCGCGTGTCGGACAAGGACCGGGATTATATTCAGGAAAAGATCCGGGCGGCGTCATGGCTGATAAAAAGTTTGCATCAGCGCCAACGCACCTTATATAAAGTAGTGGAGAGCGTGGTGCGCCATCAGAAGGAATTTTTCCGGGAAGGGGTGGCGAAGCTCCATCCGCTGATTCTCAAGGATATTGCGGATGACATTGAAATGCACGAATCTACGGTGAGCCGGATTACAACTAATAAATTTGTGGCCACGCCGCATGGAATTTTCGAGTTGAAGTTTTTCTTTAACTCTGCCCTGGAGCTTGATGACGGCACCCAGGTTGGCTCTGAAAGCGTGAAAATGCGCATTAAAAACTTGATTGCCGGGGAAGATTCGCATAACCCGCTGAGCGATGAGAGGATTGGGGAAATTTTGAAGGAACAGCTTAAAATTAACATTGCCAGGAGAACCATTGCAAAATATAGAACAGCTATGGGCATAGAATCGTCATCCAGGCGCAAGAAAATTTTTTAGGTTGCCATGATCCGGAAATGACTGGAGTTTCTTGCCATTTCTGCCACAATGAACGTTAAGGAGGAAGTATGAACATACACGTTGCATTCAAACAGCTTGATTCTTCCGACCAGCTGAAGCAGTACGCTGAAAAACGTCTGGCCAAATTGTCTAAATTCATCCCCAATGACGATAATGTTGAAATATTTGTGGCACTTAGTGTCGACAAATTCCGGCATGTAGCGGAAGTGAACATCCGGGGCCAGCAGCTCCATGTTTCCGCCCTTGAAACTTCGGACGACATGTATGCCAGCATTGATATGGTTTTGGACAAACTGGAAGTTCAGGTAAAGAAGCAGTTTGAAAAAATCAAGGACAAGCGCCGCGATGCGAGGCAGGTGCGAATGGTGCGGATGGATGTTATCTCCTTTGATGATGTGGAAAAACCTGGAGAGCACCACATAGTCCGCTCGGACTCATATGAGCCGAAGCCGCTTCATGTGGAGGAGGCGGCTGTTCAGCTGACCAAATCCAGCCACGAGTTTCTGGTTTTCATCAACGCCGATAACGACAAGGTGAATGTTATTTATAAACTTAGAAACGGGGGCCTTGGTCTGATTGACCCCGCAGTGTAAACTCTGGTTTTCCCCAGGCGCGGAACGCGCCTGGGGAAAATTCCATTGGTGACTTATATGCCCAAGCCAGTGTCCTTTCCCCTGATTATTGTTGGCGGTTTGTCCGGCGCAGGAAAAAGTACTGTTCTGCATGTTTTTGAAGACATGGGCTATTTTACCGTAGACGGCCTCCCGGCGGATCTGGTTTCGGACATGCTCAATGTGCTAAACCAGGACAGCCTTGCCCGCTATAAAGGGCTTGTAATGGGTGTGGACACCCGCGAACCCGGATATTTCAATCTGCTTCACCGCGAACTTGTGAAAATTGAACCGGAAGGATTCACGCCGTTCATTCTGTTTATTGAAGCTTCGCCCGAAGTACTGATGCTCCGTTATGCCACTACGCGCCGCCCTCACCCTCTTGAGCGCGAAGGGTTCAGCCTTGAGCAGGCGATGCTGGAGGAAAAACAGCGTCTTGCTTCCATGAGAGACACGGCAGACCTGGTTCTGGACACCTCGTCGTATACCATTCACGATTTGCGCCGGGCCATTCAGAACAAGTGGAGCAACCTGCAGGCTCAGGAAGGCCTGAGGCTGCTGCGGGTAAACCTGATTTCTTTTGGGTTTAAATACGGTTTGCCTGCGGAAGCTGAGATGGCTTTTGATTTGAGGTTTTTGCCCAATCCCTATTTTGTTTCGGAGCTTAAAGAGCTTACGGGAAGGTCGGCGAAAGTTGCCGACTATGTGCTTGGCAGCAAGGAGGGAGGGAAATTTTATAGTAAACTGGAAACCTTCCTGTTTGACATTTTGCCCATGTATGAGGCTGAAGGCCGGTTCCGGGTTTCTGTGGCCATTGGCTGCACCGGGGGAAAACACCGTTCGGTTGCTTTCGCGGAGGCCCTGAACAACGCCTTGATTAAGGCCGGATATCTGGTTACGCTTGAGCACAGGCACATGGCATTGGGTTAATTATTAATAGTTTGGAATTGATATGAATAACAAGAATGAAAATACAGAACCGGCCGGCATCCTCGTGATTACGCACTCCAACTATGGCGAATCGCTGCTGGCTGCGGCGGAGAGCATTTTGGGGCCCATTGAAAATTGTGCGGCCTTGAGCATCGATATTACCGCCGACGTCAAGGAAACCATTGACGGGTTGCGCAGCACGGTTGAAAATATGGACAAGGGGAACGGCGTGCTTATCCTTACCGACATGTTCGGGGGAACTCCAACTAACTTGAGCCTGTCCCTGCTTTCAATCAAGGGGGTGGAGGTTGTTACCGGAGTGAACCTGCCAATGATTTTGAGGGCCGCCGGCCACAGCACCACCAAAATAGAAATTCTGGCTGAAGAGGCCAAGCAGGCCGGGCTTCAGGGCATAGTTTCGGCCAGTGATATGCTGCGCAAGAAAAAAGGCTGAAATATGGTGTGGTTCAGGATAGACAACCGGCTTGTGCATGGCCAGGTCATTGAGGCGTGGCTTCCTTACCTGGAGGCGGGCCGTCTTCTGGTTGTGAATGACGCCATAGCCGATGATCAAATGCAGCAGAGCATAATGTCGCTTGCGGTGCCGCACAAGGTGAAAGTGGAATTTTTGCCTTTGGATGGATTGCCGCGGGCTTTAAGGGCTGCGGAGCAGAACAACACTCTGGTTTTGTTTGCCAATTGCCAGGATGCGCGCCGCGCCTTTGAACAGGGCGACCTGTTTAAGGTGCTGAATATCGGGAACCTTCACTATGCGCCGGGCAAAGAACAGATTTGCGTGCATGCGGCGGTTTCCGAGGATGATGCCAGGTGCCTCTGCTATTTGCGGGAGCAAGGGGTGGAACTTGATTTTCGTTGTGTGCCCAATGATAAGCCCAAAATTGAGCATTTTTTAGCAGGCCGGGCTCAATTTTCTATATCCGGGTTTAACTGAATAACCAACCTGAATAAAATGACTTCAATCCTGCCGCCAGTTTTACCTCTTTTTGGGGCCGCCGCACTGTTTGGCCTTGCCACAGTGTTTCGATTTTCATTTTACGCGGGTTTTGTGGAGCGCCCAGTCAGCATAGCTCTAATCTGGGGCCTTTTCACTGGAGAATGGGAACTGAGCCTTGCGCTGGGTGTGTTTTTCGAGTTGTTCTGGATGGATTTGATCGGCGGAGGGACATATCTTCCTCCAAACGCCAATCTGCCGCTTTTGTTTTGCCTTTTTCTGTCAGCCGCTTTTAGCGGGCAGGGCGTAAATATCCCCGAACCTCCCCTTGTTTTCATTGTGCTGTCCATTCCCCTGGCTTTTGCAGGAACGGCCCTTGAGCAGAGGCAAAGGCAGAACCAAATCGCTATCCACGAGCTGTTTGTGGAGGAATTGCAGATGGACAAAGCCATATCCACCGGGCTGGTTTTACGCTCGATAGCCGGATTGTGGCTTAAATCGGCCCTTCTTTTCGTTTTGGTTGGGGTGGCGGGGTATTGGTTGTTTGATTTGGTCATATCCGCTCACGGGGCTTTGCCAGGGCCGAAAAAACTGGACTGGGCCGTGCTGTGGCTGACCGCATCGCTGGGCGGGCTGCTTTCTCTTCGTACCCGGCGGGCTGTGGTTTCACTTGGAATTACCCTTGGTATTTTTTGCATACTGCTGCTGCGGGGCTGATTGTGGGAAATGACCGGTATTATATTCCGGCGTTGCCGCTGTTTCGGTGCGAGCAGGAAATAAAGCGCAGCCGTTTCATTGTAAGCATATCACATGCGCAGGACGTGGAATCCGCCAGGGATTTCGTTTCCCGGATCCGGCAGGAGTTTCCCGATGCAACTCATAACTGCTGGGCCTGCGCCGTGGGCCCCCCGGGAGACACGGCGAAAGTGGCTTTTTCTGACGATGGCGAGCCTCAGGGCACGGCCGGGCGCCCGATGCTCCATGTTCTTTTGCATGGGAGGGCCGGGGAAATTGTGGCGGTAG
The DNA here is from genome assembly GCA_964505745.1 of uncultured Desulfovibrionaceae bacterium. Classification (GTDB taxonomy): domain Bacteria; phylum Desulfobacterota; class Desulfovibrionia; order Desulfovibrionales; family Desulfovibrionaceae; genus RGIG1962. The sequence continues at coordinate 5,135 of CAZDJL010000011.1, forward strand.
TGACGCGTTATTTCGGGGGAGTGAAGCTTGGGGCCGGGGGGCTTGTCAGGGCATATTCCGGCGCTGTGGCGGCAGCCGCCGAAGAGCTTCCGCTAAAGGAAAAGATAATTCCGGTGCGGTTGAGAGTGGTTGTGGCCTATAGCCATGTAACCCAGCTCAAGCGTCTGTTTGAGCGGACAGAAGCGGCTGTGGAACTGGAAAAATTTACCGATCACGCTGAGTTTATAGTCAGCCTGCCCCAGGAGCACGCCGAAACCCTGGAACGGGATGTTTCCGAGTTCACTTCAGGCCAGGGGCGGGTGAAAAGGGAAGATCTGGAAGAGCTCAATTATATTTAAGTTTGGCGCCCGCAGGCTTTGACATTTGGCGGGCGCGCGAGTATTATACGCGGGCTGTTCGTCTGCTGCCGGGAAGCGCAAGACGGGCATAAACAGAATTATTAAAATGTCGCAGGAGTGAATATACATGGCAAAGCCTTCCAAGCCAAAGCCCAGTCCGGCTGCCGCACCGGCGGGTGTTCCGCTTACCGGCGTAAAAGCGGATAAACGCCTTTTACAGGCACTTAGAGACGATGTTGCCCCGGAGGCGACTCCTGCGGTGCAATTTTTGCTTGATCATGCAAAGGCCATAACCGGTCTTGTGGTTGCAATTGTGCTTGTGGCGGTGGTGCTGATTGGCTACCACTGGAACCATAAAAAAAATATTGAAGAAGGGCAGATTGCCGTAGCTGATGCGCTTGCCAAAAAAGACGGGGCAGAGACCATTTCCGCTTTGGAAGCGCTGGTTCCCGGTTTGCCGTCCGAGCTTTTGGTTGGTGTGTACAATGAAATAGTCTCCCGTGCGGAGGCTGCAGGGGATTTTGGCACGGCCGCCGAATATTGGGAAAAAATTTATAATACAACTCCGGACGCTAGTTTTAAAACCGTGGCCGGGCTTGGCTGGGCAAAGAATCTGGTTGCTCTGTCCAGGCTGGAAGATGCCCGTGGTCTGCTGGAAAAGCTGACCAAGGAATCAGGCGGGGCGTTGCTCTATCAGGTTGAGATGGAGCAGGCGCTTCTGGCGGAAAAAATGGGCGACCTGAAAAAAAGCCTGGCGATTTATCAGGATCTTTTGAGTAAAAACACGCAGTTCAGCGAAGCTTTTCTTTCCGCTCAAGCAGAAGAACTTGGCCGGAAACTGGCTGAACGCGCCCCCGCGGAACAGGCTAAGTAATAATTGCTGCATTTAATTTGGACTTTGGATGTATTGTTAGGGCGGGAGCTTGTGAAATAGAGAGCGAGCTTCGCCCTGGATTTTTATCCAGCCCTGTTTAGAGGTTTGGTATATTTTTAAGGAGCCCTGAATATGAAACATCCTTTGCTGGCGAATGCCCCCGGTGAAAAGCACCTTTTGCTGGGCAACGAGGCCATAGTGCGTGGCGCACTGGAGGCGGGCGTCAACATGGTCACCTGCTACCCCGGCACCCCCTCGTCTGAAGTGCCGGATACGTTCTACCGCCTGTTGCCTTCGGGCCGGTTTAAAATGGAATATTCCACCAACGAAAAGGTGGCTCTTGAGGTTGGGGCAGGGGCCAGTCTTGCCGGGGCACTGACTTTGGTCACCATGAAGCATGTTGGCGTGAACGTTGCTGCGGATCCGTTGTTTACCTTGGCCTACACCGGCTCGCCGGGGGGGCTAGTGCTTTTGTCCGCAGACGACCCGGGCTGCCATTCCAGCCAGGATGAGCAGGATAACCGCTATTACGCGCGCATGGCCGGCCTGCCGTGTTTCGAACCTGCCACTGCTCAGGAAGCGAAAGACATGACCAAGGACGCGCTGTTGCTTTCCCGCAGATATGAGCAGCCGGTGCTTTTGCGCACCACCACAAGGCTTAATCATTTGCGGGGCAGCGTTACCTACGGTGAATTGTCCGACCCGGCTGAAATCAGGAAATTTAAGCGCAACCCCATGCGGTTTGTGCCCGTTCCGATGGTCGCCCGCATCCGTCATGGGGAGATGCTTGAAAATCTTGACAGAATCCGGGCCGAAATTGAAGGCTCAATGTGGAACAAGGTTTGGGGCAAAGGCAAAACCGGGGTTATTGCAAGCGGAATTTCCCGTGCATATTTAAGGGATGTGCTGCTGGAGCCGGAGTTTGAGGACAGGTTCAAGGTGTTGGAGCTCGGCATCACCTGGCCGTTCCCTGAAGCTGTGGTTTCAGAGTTTCTTAAGGATTTGGACCGGGTTATTGTTATTGAAGAATCCGAACCGCTTGTTGAGAAAGAGGTTCGGGTAATAGCCAACCGTCTTGGCCTGGAGGTTGAGATTTCAGGGAAAGGCGGAGCGCTTACCGTGCTTGGCGAATACTCTACAGTGATTGTGCGCAAAGCTTTGGCCGATTTTATGGGGCTTGAGCTTGCCGGTGCGCAGGGCGAGCATGCTGCTCCGCAAAAATTGCCAGGCAGGCCCCCCATTCTTTGCGCCGGTTGTTCCCACCGCGCTCTGTATTACGCGGTAAGGAAGGTTTTCGGCAATGAAGTCGTCCATTCCAGCGACATAGGCTGCTATACCCTTGGAATTGCAGCGCCCCTGAATAGCGCTGATTTCCTTTATTGCATGGGGTCGTCCGTTTCGGCTGGTTCCGGTTTCGCTGCTGTTTCCGGGCGCACAACCATCGGCTACATCGGTGATTCCACCTTCTTCCATTCCGGCATTACCGGTTTGGTAAACGCGGTTTTCAACAAGCACGACATCCTTTTGGTAATACTTGACAACGGCACCACCGCGATGACGGGGCATCAGCCGAACCCCGGCGTTGCCGAGGAGGTTCTCGGCGATATCAGCGTGCATGTCGACATTGGCAAGGTGGTTGAGGGTTGCGGCGTTACCCAACTGGCCAGGGTAAGGCCGTACAATTTGCGCGGAACTATTAAGGTTTTGGAAGAAATGAAGGAAATGAAAGGCGTGAGGGTGCTGATTGTAGAAGAGCCTTGCGTGCTTTACGCCCGCCGCACCTTGAAGCGGACGCGCACCCAGTACGCTTATGTTGACGAGCAGGGTCCGGAAGTGGAGGAGTGCCATGAAACTTTGGGCTGCCCGGCTTTTGGCAAGCATGACGGCGAGGTGGTAATCGACCCGGAAATGTGCTCCGGCTGCATGGTCTGCCTGCAAATTACATCTAAAATAAAGGCCAGGAAGAAGGAGGCGTAATGAACAGAGTACGTATTTACCTCACTGGTGTAGGAGGGCAGGGTACTCTGACTGCCACAACCCTTCTGGCCCGTACCGCTCTTGATCAGGGCATAGAAGTGGTGTCCGGAGAGATTCACGGAATGGCCCAGCGCGGCGGGGTGGTGGAGTCCACCATTCTGCTGGGCGGTTTTTACAGCCCCCGCATCAGTTTTGGAGAGGCGGACATTCTGCTTGGGTTCGAGCCGCTGGAAACATTGCGTGCTCTTCCCTACCTTAAAAGAGGCGGATATGTTTTTTCAAGCGAGGATGTAATGCAGCCGGTGAGCGTTTCGGCCGGAGTGGAGAAATACCCCCCGCTGGAGGAAATCAGGAAATCCGTGGAAAGCGTTGCTTCCAGGGCATGGTTTATGCCTTGCAGAGATTGCGGGGTGCGCGCGGGCTCTGCGCAAAGCGGCAACACCGCGCTTTTGGGGGCGGTTTGCGCGTCCGGCCTTCTGCCGTTTGGGGTTGATGCCCTGCGGACGGCGATAAAGAAATTCCTTCCTCCCAAATTGGTGGA
>CAZDJL010000011.1:8964-13777 GCA_964505745.1 uncultured Desulfovibrionaceae bacterium
TGCTATGCGGGCGGTTGCGGGTTTTCAGGCTTGCCCTGTATTCTGCGGAGCTGGTTTTTGAATGAATCTTGCCCGCCTTGCCTTTATCTCTGTTCGTTTTTACAGTATAAGTCAACAATTCTGGCGGCAGTGCTGTTATTTATGAAGTTTGAAGATTTGCTTGCTTTTTTGACTGGCGCGCAGACCGGTCGTATTACCGTTGGCCGTGGCGGAAACGCCACAATGGCCAGGCTTGCTTGCGAACTTGTCCGGCGTGGGCGGCCCGTGGCGCTGCTTGCGGGAAGCACCCGGCAGCGGCTTGAACTGAAAGCCTTGTGCCAGCTTTTTTCCCCTGCCCTGTCAAAAGAAGACCAGAACCCGGCCATTGCGGCATGGGAACAGCCTCTGATTCAAATGGCCTCAAACCGGGCCGGGGCGCCCGGCCAGCATGAAAACGCTTCCCGCGTTTCCGGGCTGTTTGCCTTGCATGTGGCTGAAAAACCGTTCATGTTTTTAAGCTGTGCCGACAATTTTCTGATCCGGCATCCGCCCAGGACGCTGTTTGAATCTCACACAATCACCTTGAGGGTAAACGAAGACACTTCTCAGGAAGGGCTGGTTCAGCGCGCGGTGGAGTGGGGATACCAGCGCACGGCCATGGTCACCCAGCCTGGTGAGCTTGCTGTGCGCGGGGATATTCTGGATATCTATGCTCCCGGTTATGCTCATCCTGTAAGAGTTGAATTCTTCGGGGACAGTGTGGAGCAGATAAGGATGTTCGATGCTTCCACCCAGCGTTCAGTGGGAACGCGGGATGAAGCGGTCATCCTGCCCGCAGGGCCGGCGGTGTTTAGCCGCGAGCTTGTGGAAAATGCCGAAAAATATTGGGAAAAATTGGGAAAAAGCGGGAAAGCGGATGGGTTTTTACTGTCTTGCCTGGCAGATGAGCTTTCAAAAACCGGGCACATTCGCGGAATTATGCCCGGCCTTTTTTATGAGCAGTGCACAAGCCTGATCTCCTGGCTTCCGGAGAACACGGTATTCTTAATTCCCGATGAGGCCGTACTGGGCGAAGCTGTGGAGAGTTTCCATATGGGGGTGCGGGGGGCCGGAGCGCCGGCTGAAGAAGATGTTCTTGCCCAGCCTGCGGAGCTTGTTTTCCTTTCTGCCCGGGATTTTGAAGCCGAGCTTGCCAAAAAGGCACGGGTTGTTTTCAACGAGCTGCCTGTTGAAGAAACGGGCGCAAACATTATGTGGGACGCTGATTCCAAATTTGATTTGCCCGAACGCCGGATACATTCCTTTCAGGATATGTTCCCGCTAGCGTCCGACCGGGAACGCCCCTGGCACCGTTTTGTGGAACAGTTGAAGGAATGGAAAGCCCAGGGCAAAACTCTGGTGCTGAGCTTTCCAAGCTGCCGCAGCCGGGGGAAATTCTTAAACCTCATCGGGCAAGACGATGTCGTGCCTGCTCAGGAATTTAACCCGGACCAGCCGGGAGTTTACGCCCTTGTTTCCCCCTGGAGCGAAGGGGTCGAACTTTCATGGGCGGACATGCTGGTTTTGGGCGAAGATGTCATCCAGCCCTGCAAAGAGGGGCACAGGGTAAAAAGCCGCGCGTTTGCCGGGCTTGACCGTTACGATGACCTCAAGCCGGGGGATCATCTTGTGCACCGTGATTTCGGAATAGGCCGGTTTGAAGGCCTGCACAATTTGAAACTGGGCGGGCACAGCGCCGATTTTCTGCTTCTTGTCTACGCCAATGACGACAAATTTTATCTGCCTGTTGACCGGCTTTCGCTGGTTCAGCGGTTCAAGGGAGCGGACGGGCTGACGCCCCCGCTTGACAAGCTGGGCGGTTCGGCCTGGCAGGCAAGCAAGAGCAAAGCCAAAAAAGCTATTGAGCAGATAGCGCATGACCTGCTTGAAATGTACGCCTTCCGCAAGCTTGCCAAGGGGTATTCATATGGCCCGGTTAATGAGCTTTTCAGCGAGTTTGAAGCTTCTTTCGGGTTTGAGGAAACGCCTGATCAGGCGCGGACCATAGAAGACGTGCTTGAGGATATGGACAAGCCGGAGGCAATGGACCGCCTTGTGTGCGGAGATGTGGGCTTCGGCAAGACGGAAGTGGCCCTGCGCGCGGCGTTCAGGGCCGGGGCAGCGGGAAAGCAGGTGGCTTTACTGTGCCCTACCACAGTGCTTGCCGAGCAGCATTACAAAACTTTTACAAGCCGGCTCTCCGCTTTCGGGCTGAACGTGGGCCTGCTTTCGCGGTTTGTTACCCGCAAAGAGCAGGAGGCTGTTCTTGAAAAGGCCGCGAAGGGGCTTATTGATGTGCTTATTGGCACGCACCGTCTGCTTTCGGGCGATGTGAAGCTGCCCAACCTGAGCCTTCTTATTTTGGACGAAGAACAGCATTTTGGGGTAAGGCATAAGGAAAAACTCAAACAACTGCGAAAGAATATAGATGTACTGACCCTTACGGCCACTCCTATTCCCCGGACTTTGCAGTTGTCCATCGCCGGATTGCGCGACTTGTCCATTATTGAAACAGCGCCGCCGGAACGAAAACCGGTGGTGAGCACGGTGGCGAAACGCGACGACCTGCTTCTTGCCGGAGTGCTTGCCCGTGAACTTGAGCGGGACGGTCAGGTTTTTTGGGTGAACAACCGGGTGCAGGGCATTGAACGGGTGGTGGAATATGTGCAGAAACTCGCTCCGGGGGCAAAAATCGGCCTTGCCCACGGGCAGATGCCTGAGCGGCAGCTGGAAGATTCCATGCACAAATTCTGGCATGGGGAAACCCAGATTTTGGTATGCACCGCAATTATTGAGTCCGGGCTTGATTTGCCAAGGGCGAACACCCTGGTTGTGGATGGCGCGCAAATGTTCGGCCTTGGGCAGCTTTACCAGTTGCGAGGCCGGGTGGGGCGCTCCGACAGGCAGGCCTACGCCGTATTTGTAGCCCCGCAGGAAATAAGCGGCAAAGCCGGCCAGTTCAGCGCTTTCAGGGAACGTTTGCGGGTGATTATGGATATGGACTATCTGGGGGCTGGTTTCCAGGTGGCGATGGAGGATTTGCGCATCCGCGGCGCGGGCAACATTCTCGGCGAGGTGCAGAGCGGGCATATGGCCAGGGTTGGTCTTGATCTTTACCTTGAGATGCTGGAAGAAACCGTGAACAGAATACGCGGCGACAAAACGCTTGAAGTAAGGGAAACCGAACTTTCAATAGGCATGCCGGCTCTTATTCCCGCCACTTATATAGAGGATTCGGGCGAACGCCTCAATTACTACAAAGCCCTTTCCTCAGCTTCAGACGCCCAAAGCCAGCAGAATGTGGAGCTGGAGATTCGGGACCGTTTCGGCCCCATGCCGGATGAAGTTATAAACTTTATTTCCGTTCTTGGCCTTAAGCGTTTCTTGAGCAGGCTGCAGGTGGCGAAGGCAGATATTTTTGAAAACAGGATCAGGCTTTACTGGATGAGTTCAAGCCAGGCCCTGGATCCGGAGTGCTTTGTGAACTGGGTGGCGGCTGCAGGCGAGCGGGCAAAGGTGCTGCCTCAAAACGGACTTGAATACAGCCTGGATATGAACCTCGCTTTGCCCGACCGCCTGCTGGCGGTGTGCGATGATATGCAGGAGCTGCTGTAGGCGCGGGGTGAAACGGCCTTGAGAGGAGGCCCCGGAACCGGAGTTGATATTGACGCCGGTGAGAAGCTTATGGCGTAACCCAAAAAATGTTAAGGTTGCCTGCAATCCGGTTCCTGTTTCTAAAAATGGGGGGAGCGGTCGGCCAAATTAAACTCTGCCGCCCTGGCGGCGCAACGGGCGAATAAATGCTTTGCGCCAGGATACTCCCGAAGCGGTGCAGTTTTGCCCGGAAAAGGTTTTAAGCGGTTAAAGCGCTTTTGTTGGGCGTTAAGATGTGCTAGTGCTTTTGAACAAGCTTATGAGCAGATTTATTCCTTTACTTTGCATTCTTTTGGCCTGCATGGGCCTGGCTCTTCCAGCCTGCGAGAAACAGGCTGAAACCAGTGTTGTTGCGCGGGTGAACGGTGAGCCTATAACCATGCGGGAGCTTCAGGCCAGGCATGATCTTGACCATATGGCCGGGTCCGACCGGAATATTCTTCCGGCCGAGGAGCTGCAGAGCCAGTATGGCGATTCCCTGGCCAGCTTGATTGTAAACACTCTGGTCATGCAGGAGCTTAAGGACAAGGGAAATGAGGTCACTTCAGAGGAAATGAACCTGGCGGAGAAGGAAATCCGGTCCGATTATGCGAAAGGCGAGTTTGAGGCCACACTTGAAGATGACGCCATTGACATTGAAATTTGGCGCAGATTTTTACTTCAGCGTTTGAGTGTGCAAAAAATCATGCAAACGGTATTGCGCCCCTCTCTTAAAGTGACCCCGGAGGAAAGCACGGCATATTATAATGACAACCTCGATCAATTCCGTCTGCCTGCGCGGGTGCATTTTCTGGTTGTGGAGTCATCGGAAAAAAAAGCGCTTGAGGATTTGAGCCGGTTATATGAAAAGGAACCCGGAAACATGGCCCAGCTTTTGTCTGGGAGAACGGACGTAAATATGCGCGAGGTGCGCATGGGCGAAGACAGGCTTTCTCCCGAATGGCGGGAAACACTTAAAAAGCTTGAACCGGGAAAGGCTTCTTCCATTTATTCAGGCGATGATAAGCACGAATTTATTGTTTTAATCAGCAGACAGGAGGCAGCAGAACTGCCGCTTGCTCAGGCTTATCCTCTTGTTGAGCGGGAACTTGTGGAGCAGAAGCTGGAATTGGCTTTTGAAGCATGGGTGGAGGACAAAATT
>CAZDJL010000012.1:0-13502 GCA_964505745.1 uncultured Desulfovibrionaceae bacterium
AGACTAAATGACTTTTCTTCTATAAAAACTACATATTCGCAGACGGGAGATTGGGACTATCTTTATGGATGGCTTTATCGAACTTTTTTTAAGTGGAATCACCAGAGGCAGCATTTACGCCCTGATCGCGCTTGGTTATACCATGGTGTACGGCATTATTGAGCTCATCAATTTTGCCCACGGGGAAATTTATATGATCGGTTCCTTTGTCGCCCTGGTTGTGGCAAGCCTGCTTGGGCTCGCCGGTTTCCCCATGCTCGGCATTTTATGTGTGGCCATGCTTGCTGCTGTGCTATGGTCGGCGGCATACGGCTTTACCGTGGAAAAGCTGGCCTACCGCCCGCTGCGCGAAGCCTCCCGCCTTTCCCCGCTAATCTCGGCTATCGGAATGTCCGTGTTTTTGCAGAATTACATCAGCCTGGCCCAAACTTCCGACTTCCAGGTCTTCCCCTACCTGATTCCCGAATTTAAATTCCTGGACCCGATTGCCCATATTCTGGCCCCGTCAGCCTTCATGATCATTGTGACCAGCCTGCTTGTCATGCTCGCGCTGTCCCTGTTCATCAAATTCACCAAAATGGGAAAAGCCATGCGCGCAACCGCCCAGAACCGCACAATGGCCACTCTTCTCGGCATAAACCCCGACACGATCATTTCGCTGACCTTCATCATCGGTTCCGCGCTGGCCGCGCTTGGCGGCGTGCTGATCGCATCGCATACCGGGGTCACCAAATTCAATATCGGCTTTATTGCAGGGATTAAAGCCTTCACCGCAGCCGTGCTGGGGGGCATAGGCAGCATTCCCGGAGCCATGCTGGGCGGGTTTGTGCTCGGCCTTTGCGAAAGCTTTGGCGCGGGATATATTTCCAGTGACTATGAAGACGTGTTCGCTTTCGCCATATTGATCCTGATCCTGCTGTTCAGGCCTTCCGGCCTGCTGGGCCGCGCCCCGGTGCAAAAAGTTTAAGGAGCTTGTGCCATGTATATTATAAAACGCTCCTTGATCGTAAGCTTGTGGTTTGTATTTCTGACCTTGCCGCTGCTTGCGGTAAAGGTGGACACCACCAACCAGACCCTGGTCTGGCGATGGGAAAACATGCTCTATGTCGGAATTGGAGCATTTACCCTGTATCTGCTGTGGATGCTTGCCATCCGTTACCGCAACCGCCAGCACAGGCGCGAAGAAGTGGCGCTGCCTACAACTTCCGAGCTTTACACCGCCATAACCGACAATAAAAAAATAGTTTTAATCGTCAATATTCTGCTTATAGCAGTAATGCTGCTCATGCCTCACATCACTTCGGCGTATCAGGTGAACATTATGACCACCGCCCTGATTTACGTCATTCTGGGCCTGGGCCTGAATATCGTGGTGGGGTTCGCAGGCCAGCTTGTGCTGGGATACGCCGCCTTCTACGCGGTTGGAGCGTATACTTTCGGCCTCTTGCACCAAAATTTCGGAGTAGGCTTCTGGACGGCCCTTCCTTTAGGCGCTGCCGTAGCCGGTTTTTTTGGAATTCTGGTCAGCCTTCCGGTCATACGGCTGCGCGGCGACTATCTGGCGATTGTAACCCTTGGCTTTGGGGAAATAACCAGGCTGGTTCTTGAAAACTGGATTGAGGTAACCAACGGTCCCGGCGGCATTTCCAACATTCCGCGTCCGGAGCTCTTCAATTTTTCGTTAAGCGACTCGGGCACGTCCATATATGTATATTATGTAACATTCGCCTTTATGCTTGTGGCGTTCATTTCGCTGCTCAGGCTGAAAAACTCGCGGATGGGACGCTCGTGGATAGCCGTTTCCGAAGATGAAACCGCCGCCCAGGTAATGGGCGTGAACACAACCTGGGCCAAGCTGAGCGCCTTCGCCCTGAGCGCCGTGTGGGCGGGCATTGCTGGCGTGCTTTTTGCCACCAAAACCCGTTTCATCAACCCGGACAGCTTCACTTTTATGGATAGCGCCCTTTTCCTGTGCATCGTTGTACTGGGAGGCATGGGCTCGGTGTATGGCATGCTTGTGGGGGCATTTGCCATCGCCCTGCTCCCCGAATATCTGAGAGCATTCAGCGAATACCGCATGCTCATGTTTGGAGCAGCCATGGTTCTGATGATGATTTTCCGCCCGCAGGGGCTGATTCCCCCCAAGGTGCGCAAATACAAGGTAAGCAAACTCCTTTCCAGGGAGAAGAATTAATATGGACATGCAGACATCTCTTGAAGTAAGCGGCCTGTCCATCAGTTTCGGTGGCCTGAAAGCGGTTGCCGACATGAGCCTCACCGTGAACAGAGGTGAAATAATCGCATTGATCGGGCCGAACGGAGCAGGCAAAACAACATTTTTCAACTGCATCACCGGGCTTTACAGGCCGAATAGCGGCAATGTTGTGCTCAATCACCCCAAGCACGGCGCAATGGAGCTGAAAGGCCTTTCACCGCACAAAATCACTTCGCTCGGGCTGGCCCGAACCTTTCAGAATATTCGCCTTTTCGCCAAAATGACCGTTCTTGAAAATGTGATGATGGGCATGCACGCGCACACCAAATCGGGAATTATGGCCGCGCTGATGAAATCCCCGGCATCATGCCGGGAAGAACAGATGATTGTGGACAAAAGCTATGAATTGCTTGAATTCCTCGATTTGCACAAGCACTATAAGGAAAAAGCGAAAAATTTGCCCTATGGCGACCAGAGGCGGCTTGAAATTGCCCGCGCCCTGGCCTGCGACCCGCAAGTATTGCTTCTGGACGAACCTGCGGCAGGCATGAACCCTCAGGAAACGCAGAAGTTGAAAGGGCTGATCCAGCAGATCAGAAACCGGTTCGACCTGTCTGTTCTGCTTATCGAGCACGACATGAGCATGGTCATGAGCCTGTCGGACCGAGTATATGTGATGGAGTACGGCTCCCCGATTGCCGAAGGGCTTCCTTCCGAAGTCAGCCGCAACCCGAAGGTGATCAAGGCCTACTTAGGAGAAGAATACAATGCTTGAAGTCAAGGCGGTTGATACTTATTATGGGAACATCCAGGCGCTGGACGGCATCAGCCTGAACATCAAGCAGGGCGAAATAGTAACTCTGATCGGAGCCAACGGAGCAGGGAAAACCACCACCCTGATGACAATTTGCGGCATCACCCCTCCGCGCAGCGGTTCCATTCACTTTGAAGGCAAGCCCATCCACTACCTTCCCGCAAACCAGGTGGTACGCCTTGGAATCAGCCAGGTGCCCGAGGGCAGGCTTATTTTCCCGCAGCTCACAGTGATGGAGAACCTTGATCTGGGCGCTTATTTACGCACGGACAAGGAACGTATCACCCAGGATATGGAATACATTTTCGATAAATTCCCAATTCTTGCAGAGCGTAAAGGGCAAAGCGGGGGCACCCTCTCCGGCGGCGAGCAGCAAATGCTTGCAATCTCGCGGGCCCTGATGGCCAGGCCCCGCCTTTTGCTTTTGGATGAACCTTCACTGGGGCTTGCTCCCATAATCATCAGCCAGATATTTGAAATTATCAAACAGATAAACAAAGACGGCACAACGATCTTTCTGGTGGAGCAAAATGCCAATCAGGCCCTTAAAATCGCCGACCGAGGATACGTGATGGAAAATGGACGGATCACAATGGAAGACAAGGCTTCGAACCTTCTTGCCAATGAAGCCGTGCGTAAGGCATATCTTGGAATATGACACAAAAAAAACGGGCTGATTCGCAGCCCGTTTTTTATTCAATTTTGATTTTGCCCTTCGTCTGTTTGTTCTTTAAAATTGTGCATAACAAGCACGCCGTTCACAAACCAATCCAAAGTGCGCAAATTTTCGTCTGAAAGAACTTCCCCTTCAGGAACACGAAGCTCTCCTTTGTCATCATATATCGGCCCCTTAAAAATCGAAAACCGTCCATCAGCTATTTCTGCCTTGCGGGCATTGACCTGCTCCTGAACTTCCAGGGGAACAGCGGAAGAAAATGCCGAAATATCGACAACTCCGTCAGCAAGGCCCCCCAAATAGGAAAATTCGCTCCATTCTCCATGCTGTAATTTTTTCACCACATCAGTATAGAACGGAGCCCAGTTCCATATGGACGCAACCAGATGAGCTGTAGGAGCCGCTGCGCTCATGTCGCTATTATGGCCGATGGAATATACCCCCAGCCTCTCCGCAGCCACTTGCGGGGCGGTGCTGTTCGTATGCTGGGCAATAACATCCACCTTAACACTGTTAACCAGAAACTCTACCGCATTGGTTTCCTCTTCCGGGTTATACCAATCCCTGGTCCAGACCACCCGCACTTCGGCAGAAGGATTCACAGCCTTCACCCCCAAAGTGAAAGCGTCTATTCCCACGATTACTTCCGGAATGGGGAAAGCAGCCACATATCCGATTGACTGGGTCTTGGTCATGGCTCCGGCAACCATTCCGGTGAGGTAGCGGGCTTCATACATACGCCCATAAAAACTGCTTACGTTGGGGGTTGTTTCAGCTCCCGCGCAATACAAAAATTTTACTTCCGGGTATTCCGCAGCCACCTTCAAAACAGATGCTCCATAGCCCACGGAGGTCGCCACTATCAGTTTATATCCTTTTGAAGCCATGCTTTCCATAGCCCGTTCCGCATCAGGCCCGGTGGATTCGTTTTCAACATAAGTGGTAACCACCCCTTCCAGTTCATCCAAGGCGCGCCGAGCCCGGTCGTGCTCATAAGTCCACCCCATCTGATCAACTGGAGAAACATATACAAAGCCGACCCCGAAAATATTGCGGGATTCCTCAGTTGCGGCTTTTGCCGGGCTGCCTCCGGAAATACCGCCCGTTGCGTTTCCGGCCTTGATGGCAGCCGCTTCTTCTGCACCGAAAGAGGCATTGCTGTTAACAGGCACCACATCGTCCTCACCGCATGCGGAAAGTGTCAGGCCAATCGCCAGCAGCGCGCAGAGAGAGAGAATTCTGATGAATTTTGACATATTCCACCTCAAAATTTTTAGACGTACTGAAGATGCCTGTGGGCGAAGGCGCAAAGCGCCTTCGCCACTAACACACTTATTCATAAAAAAGGCCAGTCAAGAACTGGCCTTTTTGCCCGCTTACTCGGCAGTGGCGTTTGCTGCGGACTGACCGGTAGCGCTCTCAGGTGCAAGCTCGGTTGAATTGGCTGCAGAAGCAGCAGGTTCTTCAGATGACTTACAACCAACTGCGCCCAAAGCAAGAGCGCTCATAATAACCAGACTAAGAAACACTTTACGCATGATATCCTCCATTTTTTTTATATCCGATGCCTCAAACCATGAGAATGGCTCAAAGGGCTCATCAGATATACACACTTTATAAACAAACGACAAGTCCGCCGGCAAATCGGGGCGCTTTCTACCTTAATCGTTTAGTTGTTGAACTTGAGCGACTCAATATTATAATTGCTGATTTCAGCCCTGGCCTGCAAGTCGCCAAGATAAGCCTGCAAAAGGCTTTCTTCCTTGATCATAGCCATCTGCATCATTACCATCCCCTTCACCTTTTCCCAATCTGCTTCCGAAGGATGAGCAACAGCCTTGAGCCTTGCAAGCACAACTCCCCTTGGTGTGGTGTAGGGGCCAATCCACTCCTCACGGCCTTGCTGCTTGAAAACGGCTGTCACAAATTCCTGGGCGGGGCCAAATTCATCGGGGCCGGCCTGACGGCTGAAGAAACCGCTGCTTTTAAGCTCCACCCCGGAAGGAAGCTCCTTGCCGGCCTTCAAGGCGGCAAGCGCCTCATCAGCCTTGCGGGAAGCTATCGCCATTGCCTCTTCCGCTTTCAGAAGCGATACGATCTGGCCGCGCACATCTTCAATCGGGGCAACATGTTCTTCCTGAACCCTGGTCACCTTGGCCAAAACATATCCCGATCCGGACACAATGGGCCTGTCCAATGTAATTCCCTCGGGTGTCAGAAACAAGCTTTCCACCGCATCAGGCTCTATTGCCAGCTCTCTCGCCACATCTTCGCGCTTCAGATTTTCCACGGTGATAGTCGCAAGGCCAAGATCATGCGCAATCACCTCAATTTCTTTGCCGTTCAGAATATCCCCAACAGCCTTGTCCAGAATATCGGGCATTTCCTCGGCCCCTTTCTCTGAAGCTATGCGCAGTTTAATTTGATCCTGCACATCGGCAAGAGGCAACTGACGATCTTCCTTGCGCTCCTCAACCTTAATAATATGGTAGCCCGAACTGAAAATAAACGGCTTGCTGACATCGCCCGGCTTAAGATTCTTAAGTTGATCGGAAAATGCGGGAACCAGATCGTCAAGCTTCAGCCAGCCAAGATCTCCGCCATTGGCGCCGCTGGGGTCGTTGGAATTGTCGCGTGCAAGCGCGGCAAAGTCGGCTCCGCCAACAGCGCTTTTATATACCGACTCGGCTTTTTCGCGAATTTTCGCCAGTTCATCCTCGGAAGCGCCGGAGGGGAAGGCAAAAACGATATGCCGGACTCTAACCTGAGGAGACTCGACAAAACGTTCCTTGTTGGCCTCGTAAAACTCCTTGACCTGAGCATCGCCAACTTCATAGCGGGTTGCCAAGGTTTGCGGGGAAATGGAGAGGTACTCTACGTCAATGCGACGCGGCACCGTAAACATGGCCCTGTTCAGTTCATAATATTCGGCCACCTGGGCATCGGAAACTTCAGCCTGTTTGGTGAAATCAGAACTTGAGAAGAAAATATAGTCAACCTCACGGGTTTCCTGAAGGCTGCGGAAATTGGCCAAAGCCTCTTCCTCGCTCAAGTCCGCGGCGGCCATCACCACTTTTTGCAGCTTGCCTATAAGCAGAAGCTTGCGAATTTCATTTTCAAACTCGCTTTTTTTGATGCCGCGGCGCTTTAATGCGCCATCATAGACAGCAAGATTAAATTTTCCAGACCCGTCTTTAAACCCGGACATTTCCATAATGCTGTTCTGCACTTCGGAAACACCCACGCTAAGCCCCATATTCTCGGCCGCCTGAAACAAAAGCTCTTTTTCGATCATTAATCCAAGCACGCGCCGGAGCTGTTCCTCGGATTGGAAAAACTTGTCGGGGACATTGGGCATCTGCATCTTGTTGGCAGCAACATAATTCTCATATTCGAAAGCAAAGTCCTTGCGGGTAATATTCTTGTCATTAACCGTAACGACAATGTCAGGGCTTTTAAAGGCGAAGCTGCCCATACCCCAAAAGATGAACACCAGAATGATTACCCCAAAAATGAGTTTAACACCCCACGATTGGGCCCTCTCTCTAATAATATCAAGCATATCCGCTCCGTATTTTTATGCGCAGCCTGCTTCGGAAATGTCTGGAGAGCGACATTACTCCTCTTCGCATGCATGTCAAGTATAATTCTAGGCCTGTTTGCCAATATAGCTGAGCATTCCCCCCGCCCTTACAATCTCAAGCTCCTTGGGAGTGAGGTTGTTGCTGACCGGGATCTCCATATCCCCGGCCCTGAGCACACTCGTCCCGCCGGGAGACAATGTGCTGGTGTCAAGGGTTATTCTGACCCCCTGGACCAGACGCTTATAATCTTCCGGGTTCACAAAAGTGAGCGGAAGAATGCCGAAATTGACCAGATTGTCCCGGTGAATGCGGGCCAGCGACTTGGCTACAATCGCCCTGATTCCCAAATGGCGCGGCGCAAGGGCGGCGTGTTCGCGGCTTGAACCCTGCCCGTAGTTCTCGCCCGCCACAATCACCCCCTGGCCGGCATTCTCTGCCCGGCTTACAAACCCTTCGTCCACCCTGCCGAAGATATAACGGGAAATTGCCGGAATATTCGAACGCAGAGAAGTGATCTCCGGTCCGGCAGGCAAAATGTGGTCTGTGGTAATATTATCGCCCAGATGAATCACCACTTCCGCATCAAGCACTTGCGGCAAAGGGTCAAAGGACTTGATTGGAACTATGTTTGGCCCGCGCAGCACATCCACTTCCGTGCCATCGGCCGGGGGGTAGATGAAAAGGTTGGCGATGTCCGGCACAATCTCGGGGAATTCCTTTCGCTTGGGCGCTTCGCCCCAGGTGGCGGGGTCGGTGAATTTGCCGTTCACCGCAACCTGAGCCGCCGTTTCAGGGCTGACCAGATACACCTGGGCATCCTTGGTTCCGCTGCGCCCCTCGAAATTCCGGTTGAACGTGCGCACGCTCACGCCCCCGCTTACCGGCGACCCGCCCATGCCTATGCACGGGCCGCAGGAACATTCAAGAAGCCTCGCGCCGGAATCGGAAATAGCACGCAAATCCGGCCCGTCCGCAAGCATGACCAGCACCCGCTTGGAACCGGGGGAAATCATCACATCGGTGCTGGGACTGGCGCATCTGCCCTCAAACACTCTGGCTACCAGATTAAGGTCGGCATAAGAGGAGTTGGTGCAGGAACCTATGGCCACCTGATCCACCTTAAGCCCGTCCAGCTCGGCCACTGGAACGGCCAGGTCCGGCATGTGCGGGCGGGCAGCCATCGGCACTATGCCGCCAAGGTCAATATTGATCTCCTCATCATAGCTTGCGTCCGGATCGGGTCCAAGCTCAATCCAATCCGCTTCCCGGCCCATGCGGGCCAAAAATTCACGCGTGCGCTCGTCAGACGGGAAAATGGAAGTGGTCGCCCCAAGTTCCGCCCCCATGTTGGTGATGGTGGCGCGGTCGGTAACGCTTAAAGAGGCCACCCCTGGGCCGGCATACTCGAACACCTTGCCCACGCCGCCTTTCACTGTCAGCTTTGAGAGCAAAAATAGAATAATGTCCTTGGCCGAAGCCCAGCCTTCAAGCCGCCCGGTCAGGTTCACCTTTACCACTTTGGGCATGGCGATAACATAGGGAGCTCCGCCCATGGCAAGCGCCACGGAAAGCCCGCCCGCGCCAAAAGCGAGTGAGCCTATTCCGCCCGCGGTTGGCGTATGGCTGTCAGAGCCAATCAATGTTTTTCCCGGCCCGGCGAAGCACTCAAGGTGCAGTTGATGGCAGATTCCTGTGCCGGGAGGCGAAAAAACCACTCCGTGCTTCGCGGCTACCGTGCGCAGGTAGCGGTGGTCGTCTGCGTTGCGAAATCCCATCTGCAAGGTGTTATGGTCCACGTAGCTGACAGAAAGCTCTGTTTTAACACGGGGAATCCGCATGGCTTCCAGCTGCAGGTAGGCCATGGTTCCGGTCGCGTCCTGGGTAAGGGTCTGGTCGATGCGCAGGGCTATTTCCGCCCCGGGCTTCATTTCGCCTTCTGTAAGATGGCGGGAAATTATTTTCTCTGTAAGATTCATCCTCTAAACCTTTGTACAATGCGTGTGTATTAAAAATTAAAAACTCAGCTAATGGTCAAATCAGGCCTGTCAAGCGGGCTCCAGCCCCTTTTCACGATACTCGCTAAGCTTGTTGCGCAAGGTGCGCACTGAAATTCCCAGAATTTCAGCGGCCTGGGTGCGGTTGCCGGAGGTTTGCTCAAGCCCCCGCATAATCATTATTCTTTCCATTTCGTGCAAAGGAATCACCCCGGCCCGGAACAGGCCGTCGCCGGCCGCAGACCCTGCGGATTCAGAAGAAACGGACGAAACGGAAACGCCTCCCGAACTGTCGAAGGGCGCGGGGTCTGCCCCGGCATCGTCATCTCCTTCCTCAAACAAGGGCCAGGAGTCAGGATCAAGCAGAAAATGCCCCGGTTCAATTTCTTTGCCCCCGGAAAGCAGCACTGCTCGCTCCATCAGGTTTTGCAGTTCACGCACGTTGCCGGGCCACGTATATTCGGCAAGCCATTTGCGTGCTGCCGCGCTGAACTGCGGCTGGGTCAGACCGTATTCGCGCGCATAAAGGTTCACGAAAAATTCCGCCAGGGTGAAAATATCTTCCCCCCGCTCCCGAAGCGCGGGCAGCCGGAGGGGAATGACATTGAGGCGGAAAAAAAGATCCTGACGGAATTTGCCTTCTTCCACCCAGGCCTCAAGGTTGCGGTTGGTGGTGGCAATCACCCTCACGTCCACCGATATGGTCTCGGTTCCGCCCACCCGGTCAACCTCGCCTTCCTGCAGCACCCGCAAAAGCTTGGCCTGCAGGCCAAGCTCCATTTCAGAAATTTCATCAAGCAGAATCGTGCCGCCGGACGCAAGCTCGAATTTGCCCAGCTTGCGGGCAATAGCCCCGGTAAATGAGCCTTTTTCATGCCCGAACAATTCGCTTTCCAAAAGATGCTCGGGAAGGGCGGCGCAGTTTACCGCCACAAACGGCTTTTCCTGCCTGCCCGAAAGCGCATGGACATAACGGGCAAAAACTTCCTTGCCCGTGCCGGAATCGCCCGAAATGAGCACTGTGGCCTTCGATGGGGCCACCTGCCGCACCAGCGCCATCACCCGCTTAACCGCCGGGTGCGACCCCACAAGGTTGGGCAGGCCTTTCTGCGGTTCGGGCTTGCGC
This sequence comes from uncultured Desulfovibrionaceae bacterium, assembly GCA_964505745.1. Classification (GTDB taxonomy): domain Bacteria; phylum Desulfobacterota; class Desulfovibrionia; order Desulfovibrionales; family Desulfovibrionaceae; genus RGIG1962. The sequence goes on from CAZDJL010000012.1 coordinate 10,410, forward strand.
TCGCCCAGCGTGGTAAAGGGGGAAGCCGCAGCTGGCTTTACGGGCCGCGGAACCGCGGCAATAACCTTTTCAGGCTCCAGCGGCTCCAGCCAAAAATCATGCGCGCCAAGCTCAAGATAACGCTCCGCATCTTCCGGGGACGCCCGCTCGGCCATCACGATAACAGGAGGGAAACCGGGGTCGTCAGAACTGACTGCAAGCAGATCCTCCACCCTGTAGCCGGGCAGCATTGAACGGGAGATAATCAAGGATGGCGGCGACTGTCTTATATATGCAGAGGCGCCGCGCACGTTTTCAGCAATGCCCACCTCAAGGCCGGCATCCTTGAGGGCGGTAAACATGCGGGTCACGGTCTGGGCGGGAGCCAGAAATAGTATTCTCTGTTCAGACATAGGCACACCAGCTTGAAAAGCAGGACAAAATTAAATTTTCGCGCTTTCCGCGCAACAAAAATCTCTTTTAACCATATACTTTTTTTTGCAATTAGCCAAACCAATTTTCCGTGCTTCCAAAAACCGTTCCCCGCCGGGTGAAAGATATTGACCTGCAATGTTCTAACCTGTATTTACAATAAAAGCACATATTTCTACAAACCGCACCTGAGCATATGCCGCATTTATATTTAGAAACTCTCAATAAAGTCTCCACAGGAGAAATTTCCCCCGAAGAAGCGTTGCAGATTTTGGGCAGAGCCCCCTTTGAACAACTGATGCAAGGCCTGAACCTGGACACGCAAAGGGAGCTGCGCACAGGGCTTGGAGAAGTGGTGTTCGCCCAAGGCAAATCCACTGACGACCTGGTTGCGGCGGTTGAAGCTCTGGCCGGAGCAGAAGGAAAAGACAGCCTCACCCCCGTTCTTGTAACCCGGGCAAGCGAAGTTCAGGGAAACGCTCTGGAAGAAGCTTTCCCGGAAGGCCAATTCTGGAACCGAAGCGGAATCTTCTGCCTGGGCAGGAACCTTTCCCTTGCCGCCCCCTGGCCCCATGAAGGAGAGCTGATTATTGTGACCGCCGGGGCATCAGATTATCGTGTTGGCCTGGAAGCGCTTGGAACGGCCCGTTTTTTCGGCCTTGAACCGGGTTTTATTCCGGATGTGGGTGTGGCGGGGCTGCACCGCCTTACGCCTTACCTTCCGCAGCTCTCAAAGGCCAGGCTGATTATCGCCGTGGCAGGCATGGAAGGCGCCCTGCCGGGGGTGCTCGCGGGGCTGTTTTCCTCTCCGGTGCTGGCGGTGCCAAGCTCAATAGGGTATGGTGTAAGCGAAGGCGGCCGGGCCGCCCTTGCGGGGATGCTGGCATCCTGCGCCCCCGGGCTTGCCGTGTTCAACATTGACAATGGATTCGGAGCAGCGGCCTTTGCCGCCAAACTATTGCAACCCACCAGACGGATTCCATAGAATGAGCCATTTACCAAGCCACGGCGGAGACATATATCAGGCGGCCCTCAATTTGGGGCTGAAAAGCGACAGCATTCACGATTTTTCCACAAACTCGAATGAATTCGCACGCGCGATCACACAGGACCTGATTAACGACACTCCCTACCCGTTCGACCGCTACCCCGACCCAGACAGCACAATCCTGCGCGACAAAATCGCCAGGCACGAAGGAACGGCCCCGGAAAACATCATGGTTGGAAATGGTTCGTCAGAGCTCATCTTTCTGGCAATCCAGGCCATGCGCCCTTCATCGGCGCTGCTTATAGGCCCCATTTTCATGGAATATGCGCGCGCCTGCGAAGCCCTGGGAATTCCCTATGAAATTCTCGCCCTGCCGCCGGAAACCGGGTTCACCTTCGGCCGTGCGGAACTGCATGCGCTTTGGCGCAGCCGGGCCGACCTTGCGATACTCTGCACCCCAAACAACCCCACCGGCGTGAATTTTGAAAACCTGGCATTCATCCTTGAAGCCCTGCCCTGCCAGCGCCTGCTGGTTGACAGCACTTACCGCGAATTCCTTTGGGGCGACAGCTCCTACCAGGAAAATTACTGGAAAGCCTGCCAGCGCAGCCTGCGCCCGGGAACAGGCGTTGTCTCGCTAAACAGCTTCACAAAATTTTTCCATTGCGCCGGGGTAAGGCTGGGTTATGTGGTGGCCGACCGTTCCCTGATCAATACTATGGAGAGCTTGCGGGCCCCATGGACGGTTTCGGCTTTTGCCCAGGAAATGGGCTGCAAATTTCTGAACAAGATTGACGAATACCGCTCCGTGCTGCCGGAACTCCGCCTCTCGCAAGCCAGAATGGCAGAGGAACTTTGCGGAACAGGTCTTTTTGAGGAAAACTTGATCTTTGCCGGCCCAAGCTTCATAACTATGGGATTGCGATGCGGACTTAACGCCATGGCGCTGAAAAACCATTTACTGAAATGGCACGTTCTTATAAGGGTATGCGACAACATACCGGGAATGCCCCCAAACTTTGTACGCATACAGGTACGGCCTTGTGAGCAGTGGGAACCGCTTATGGGCGGCCTTAACACCTGGAACAAATATTAACCTTTAGAGTGAGGAATATTTATGAAAACCAAATTATTGTCTTTAATGCTGTTTGCATTGCTTCTGGCCACCGCAGCCTGCGGCGGCGGCGAAAGCGAGGCCCCCAAAGAGACCTCAAAAGAGTATACGGCCAATGACATTACCATAACCCTCCCCTCCACATGGGCAGCCGACTATGGCCAGAACGAAAAACAGATACTGATTTCCGCCCCGAAAGAAGAATATGTGCTCGGCATTCAGATTCTTGAAACGGGGCCGGCCACAGCAGAGGAATTCGCCGCCCTCATGTCCAAGGAGCTTAAAGGAACCCAGCCGGAAGCGGCCCCCGCTTATGGAAATTATGTGTTTGACGCCTCCATCATGGGCTTCCCCGCACATACCACAATCCTCACAGTTGAAGGGTTCAGTTTGGTGCTGGTTGAAATTGGCGACTATAAAAAATTCGCGGAAGCCGCCAAGGGCATCCTCAAAAGCATGAAGAGCACCAACCCAAGCTTCCAAAAAGTAATTGGCGCCATCAAGTTCTAGCAAGCTTCAAGATTGAACAGGGCTGGCATTTAAACATTGAAATGCCTGCGATGAACGAAGGCGCAAATGC
>CAZDJL010000013.1:0-13123 GCA_964505745.1 uncultured Desulfovibrionaceae bacterium
CCAAGGTATGCCATAAGCTCCATTCGAAAAATATACAGAAAAGACGCTAAAAAGTTTTGATGGAAAACCGGCTTTGGCTGCGAAAGCGAACCTGCACGCTGAAACGGGCGGGCTGAAGCCGGGTCATAGCGGCAAGCATGCGTGATGCCCGGCCGGGCGGAAATTTGCGAAGATATGCGGGCGTGAGATCATTCTTTGCCCATCAGCATGCCCCACCCGGCTTGCCCGAACGAGATGCAGCCGTCGCCCGGAGGCAGGAGGCGGTGTTCCAGCGGGGTCAGCCCGGCTTCGCGCAAGCGCGCGGGAAGCAGGGTGGACAGGGTGGCGTTGTGCATTACCCCGCCAGACAGGCCGATGCTGGTAAGCCCCGTAGCCTGGGCGCCGGCCTCTGCAAAACAGCAGAGCCCCTTTGCAAGGCCCAGGTGGAAGCGTCTGGAGATTGCGGGCGCGGGTACGCCGGCCCGGGCGTCATTGTATGCGGAGTCGAACAGTTCAAGCGTGTTTAAAACGATGTTTCTCCCTTGCTCCATCACAGAGCAGGGGTATGCCCGGGTTTCCGTTTTTTCCTGAATTGCTTCCAGCCACATGGCGGCCTGCCCCTCAAAAGACATGGATCCGCTTGCTCCCGGGGAGTAAGGGCTGAGGGCGGAGGCTTTTGGCGAGCCAAACCCCAGAAGCCCGGCCACGGCGTCGAACAGCCTCCCTGTGCTTGTGTTTGCGGGGCAGTTGATTTTTTTGCGCAAAATCTGTTCAAGCAGCCCGCTTTCTTCCTCAAGCTCCTGTAAGAACCATGCGGAGTTATGCCCCAATTTATGCATATAGGAAAAAGCCATGCGCCAGGGCTCTTTGGCCGCGGCATCCCCGCCGGGGGTCAGGGTGGGGGCTATGTGCCCGATGCGCTCCGCTTTTCCTGAAACGGTGTCTGCCCGGATCAGTTCGCCGCCCCAGATACTCTGGTCTTCGCCAAGGCCGGAGCCGTCCAGGCAAAGGGAAAGGGCCTCGCCCCGCAGGCTGTTTTCAAACAGAACGCTGAACGCATGGGCGTAATGGTGCTGGAGAGCAAGCACGGGAACGCCGTATTTCTGGCCGAACTCTTCCGCCATGCCGGAGGACAGGTAGTTCGGGTGCAAGTCGCGCACGATCAGGTCTGGCTTGAATTTGAACACCTGTTCAAGGTGGGCGGCGGTTTCACGCATGAAATTTTCTGTGCCCGCTTCGGTGACGTCGCCTATATGCTGGCTTACAAAGCCGCTGACCAGGGCCTGGCTGCTGCCCGGCTGCCTGGCCGCGCTGTTTCTGCGGGCGAAACAGATGGTGTTTTTCAATTCCGCCCCAACACCCAGAACGCATCCGGAGCGCTTGCCTGCAGAGGCCGCCAGTTCAAATTCCAGGGGAAGCGGCGCGAACCCCCTGGCGCGGCGCATGAAATGATATTCGCCTTCACCGGAAAGGCGGACTACCGAATCGTCCGCGCGTATCAGAATGTCCCGGTTATGCAGCAGGAACACGTCTGCGATCGGGGCGAGTTTTTTCAACGCTTCCCGGTTTCCGATGGCGATTGGCTCGTCGGTGTGGTTGCCTGAGGTCATTACCAGGGCGGCGGGGCCGGCAGCGCTGGCAGGGGAATCTTCTGGCCCGTTGGCGCCGTTTGCCGCTGAAAGGTGAGTGAGCAGGATATGGTGCAGGGGGGTATAGGGAAGCATTACCCCCACCCGGTCAAGGCCGGGGGCAATTTCTTCCGGCAAGGGCGAATCCGGATTTTTTTTACAAAGCACAATCGGGGCCTGGGGGCTGCTTAGCGCTTCTTGCTCCTGGCTGGAGATTGTTACCAGGGAACGCGCGGCTTCAAGCCCTGCCGCCATTATGGCGAAAGGCTTGGCCGGACGCCGTTTGCGTTTCCTTAATTCGGCCACGGCCGCGGCGTTTGTGGCGTTGCAGGCAAGATGAAACCCTCCCAGGCCTTTTATGGCGGCCACGCCGCCGCGGGAAAGAAGCTGGGCCAGATCCAGCATTGCCTGGGGGCCTCGGGAAATTTCATTCCCTTTCGCGTCCGTCAGCCATACCTCGGGGCCGCATTTGGGGCAGGCGTTGGGCTGGGCGTGAAAGCGCCTGTCCGCCGGGTTTTCGTATTCGGCCCGGCACTTTTCGCACATGGGAAAGCAGCTCATTGTTGTGTAGGGCCTGTCGTAAGGCAGGGCGGAAATAATGCTGTAGCGCGGGCCGCAATTGGTGCAGTTGGTGAAAGGATATGCGAAGCGCCGGTTGGAGGGTTGGCGGATGTCGTCCAAACAGTCGGCGCAGGTGGCTGTGTCGGGGCTGATCAGGATCTCGGCAGACGGCGCATCGCCTTCAGAGCTGATGATTGCAAAGCCGGATTCGCCTTCAATAATGCCGGTTTCCTCTTCGGAAAGGGTGGTGATGCGCGCAAGCGGAGGAAGGCGTTCTTGCAGGTCGGCCCGGAACATAAGCAGGCTTGCGGGGCTGCCCTGCACTTCTATTCTGACGCCCTGGGATGTGTTTTGCACGAATCCGGTCAGGCCGTGTTCCTGCGCAATCCTGAACACAAAGGGCCTGAATCCGACCCCTTGCACCTGGCCGGAGACAATGACTTTAAGGCGCTTCATATTTTTGCCCTTTTGCCGTTTTCGTTGTTATTGGAAGGGGTCAGCTCTTGGAAGATTTTGCCCTGACTCCGCTGTGGGGGCGCTCAAGCGGCATTACCGGTTCAGCCTCGCAGCGGCAGCCCGGAGCGCATCCGGGGTGCCCTCCCCTGGGAGGGTTGTTCCAGGCGAAGCGCTTACCGTTGTAGCGGCGGCAACGCATGCAAACGTCTCTATCCCGGTTGGCGCGCCAGATATATTCTTTTGACCCTGCGGCCACTGCTTCGGCCCTGGCTTCTTCAAACAAGGCTGCGGAATGTTCATAATCATCCACTGTTTCAATGGGCCCGTGCGCTTCCAGGCAGGAATAAAATTCATCTTCCCGTTCCATGTCGTAGAAGTGGTCAAGCAGCGCTTCCCACTCCTCATCCACAGCTTCTTTCTGCGGGCTCATTTCCTGTTTGGTTGCTTCCTTGCGTTTCCTTTTTACGTAAAATCCGGTCATTGCCCCGGCAGACATCAGGAAAACAGCAATAATCAGGGTGACAATGTCCGGCTCACTGGAGTTTTTTGCTGCGCTGCGCACCAGCAGAATAATGGCGGCAATGCATGCGGCAAGTGCGCCAATGGACATCAGGGCATATTTCTTTCTCTGCTCTTCTTTCATTAACCATACCTGCCAAACGATTTTGAAATTTTTTAACGCCAATATCCAAAAATAGCAACCATACAGACTTTTTCACAAGCAATATTTCCTGCTTGAAATTTTTCGGGGCATTGAGTAACTTGAATGATTCATTGTGTCAGTTTAATTCAGGAAAAAGGTTTTCCAAGGAGCTAAAAAGTATGACAGCCGACAAATTGGGCGCACGTGTGAAAAAATTTCGCGAAGAGCGGGAGCTTTCAATTGAGGAACTGGCTCAGGCCTCCGGTGTGGGCGTAGACATGATAAAGGCCCTCGAAGAGGAAAACCTTTATCCTTCGCTGGCCCCCCTGCAGAAAATAGCAAGGGCCATGAACATCAGGCTTGGCACATTCATGGATGACGTGGACGTGAACGATCCTCTGGTTGTGAAAAAAGCCGTCCAGGGTACTGACTTGGCCATGCAAAAAGGCAAGGACAAGAAGGCCGCGTTTATCTATCACTCGCTTGGCAAAGGCAAGGCCGACCGTAACATGGAGCCGTTTTACATTGAAATTTCCCCTGAACCGGAAGAAGACCGCTGTTTTTCCTCTCATCAGGGCGAAGAATTCATTGTGGTGGTCAAGGGGCAGATATTGCTTCGCTACGGGCAGAAAGAAATAGTGCTTGAAGCTGGAGACAGCGCTTATTACAACTCGTCGGTTCCCCACTATGTGGGCGCCTGTGGCGATGGGCCGGCCGAGATTTATGCCGTTGTTTACTATCCCTAATCTTTAAGCTGAAAAGAGATAGAGATGGAAGATATTTTTGCTTTTGAATTTTCAAAGAAAACCCTGGGCCAGCAGCTCAGGGACGTTGCCGCCAAATATCCCGACAATGACGCGGTTGTTTATGTTGACCGCGATTTCCGCCAGACCTGGCGGGAATTTGACAAAAGCGTTGACGACATGGCCAAGGGCCTGATGGCGCTGGGGGTGAAGCGCGGGGAAAAAGTCGCTGTATGGGCTACCAATGTTCCGCACTGGGTTACCCTGATGCTGGCGGTGGCCAGGATAGGCGGCATTTACCTGACCATAAACACCAACTACCGCGACCATGAGCTGGATTTCGTGCTCAAACAGTCGGACATGGAAAACCTTTTTGTTATTGATGGCTACCGCGACCATGATTATATTGACACCCTGTGCCGTCTGGTTCCTGAAATCCGCACCCAGCCGCGGGGCCAGCTGCGTAGCGAAACCTACCCCCATTTCCGCAGAGCCCTGTTCCTGGGGGTGGAAAAGCACCGCGGCTTTTACTCCATGCCGGAGCTTATAGGCATGGGGGCGGCGATGATCTCCGATGACGAGTTCGCCGCCCGCCAGGCCGAAGTGGATTGCGAAGATGTGGTGATGATGCAGTATACCTCTGGAACCACAGGCTTCCCCAAGGGCGTCATGCTTACCCACGCCAACCTTATCAACAACGGCAGCTCTGTTGCCGCCCGCCAGGCGTTCGACCATAATGACCGCATCTGCCTGCCGGTGCCCATGTTCCATTGTTTCGGCTGCTCGCTGGGGGTCATGGCCAGCATTTCATCCGCTGCTGCCATGGTCATTCTCGAATCGTTCAAGGCCTTGCATGTGATGGCTTCTATCGATCAGGAAAAATGCACCGCCATGTACGGGGTTCCCACCATGTTCCTGAACGTGCTGGAGCACAAGATGTTCAGGCATTTTGACTATTCCACCATGCGCACCGGAATAATGGCTGGATCGGTTTGCCCCGAACCGGTGATGCGCCGGGTGGCCAACGAAATGAACATGACTGAAATTACCAGCGTATACGGGCTTACGGAATCTTCACCCGGCATGACCCAGTCCCATTGCAAAGTGGATTCGCTTGACCGCCGTGTAACCACGGTGGGCCGCCGTTTCCCCGGCGTGGACGTGTGCGTGTTCAACCCGGAAACGGGTGAGGAATGCCCGCGCGGCGTGGCTGGAGAGGTGTGCTGCAAGGGCCACAACGTGATGAAGGGCTATTACAAGATGCCCAAGGAAACCGATGAGGCGATTAAAGGCGGCTGGCTGCACTCCGGCGACCTGGGCATAATGGACGAAGAAGGCTTCATAACCATTACCGGGCGTATAAAAGACCTGATTATCAGGGGCGGCGAGAATATTTCGCCCAAGGAAGTGGAGGAGTTTCTCTACAGCCTGGAAGGGGTGGAAGATGTGCAGGTGGTTGGCGTGCCCTCCCGCAAGTACGGCGAGGAAGTGGGCGCGTTTATCATTCCCAAGAAAGGGTACGAGATTGCTCCGGAAGATGTGAAGGATTTTTGCCGCGGTCAGATCTCCTGGTATAAAATTCCGCGTTTTGTGGCCATAGTTAAGGAATTTCCGCTCACTGCCAGCGGAAAGATTCAAAAATACAAGCTGCGTGAGCTGGCCGGGGAAATGTTCCCGGAAGCGATGCAGTAGGAAGTTTCCGGCCGGGAGGGGAATTGCCTGTTTAAGGGCAATTCCCTTTTCCGCCGTTTTTATTCTTTTCCAACAAAGTTGTCGGCGTGTAAATCATGGGTTTTTTTTCCAGAATATTAGGCAAGAAAAAAGAAGAGGAGCTGGCTGGCGAGCCTTTGGAGGCGGCAGCCCTTGAGGGGCCTGCCTCTGAGGACCCATCCCGTGATGTTTCCCCGGATGGGGGGGAGCCTGAAGGTTTAGTGCATGGGGAAGAAGCACCTTCTCCCCTTTCCGCCTCCGGAAATGAAGCTTCGGAAGCGGATGTGCCCGTGCCTGCCCCCGCTTTGAGTGAAGAGCAGGCGGGCGATGCCGCCGGGGCGGCCCAGGCGCCTGTTGAGGCAGAGGCCTACGGGATGGCCGGGCAGCCGCCCATTAACCGGGATGAGTTCATTCTTGAGCTGAGGAAAGCAGACCCTACGCCTGGCGGCTGGCTTAAGACGGTGCTTGAAGGCATTGAGCAGGCGGATTTGATTTTCTGGCAAAGGCTTGCGCTTTTGCTGGAATCGCTGAACATTCCCGCCGGGGATTCTGAAAAATTCATTTCCGAATTGAAGGCATGGCTTGCTGAAATGGGCTATGCCAAGACAGAGGAATTCGCCTCCGAACTGCAATACAGGCTTGCCATTGCGTTGGGCATGGAGGATAGCGCCGAGGAAAAGAAGCGTTTTCTGACCAAATTGTGGGAAGGGCTTGCCCGTACCCGTGAATTTATCTCTTCCGGCCTTCGCGATTTGTTTTCCGGAACGGGAGAACTGGACAACGCCTTTTGGGAAAGCCTTGAAGAAGTACTGATTCTTTCCGACGTAGGCTATGAGGCCAGTATCGATCTGGTGGAACGGGTGCGGGGCTCCGTCAGGAAAAATGGAGCTAAAACCCGGGCCGAAGCCAAAGAAATTTTGCAGGCCGAGCTGGAATCGGCGCTTTCTTTCCCCCCCAGAGTGCAGGCCGCGAATTTGCCCGAAATTGTGCTGATGGTGGGGGTGAATGGAGCGGGCAAGACCACGACCATAGCCAAGCTCGCCTACCGCGAGCATTTGGCCGGCAAAAAGGTGCTGATTGCCGCAGGAGACACATTCCGGGCTGCGGCGGTGGAGCAGCTTGAGGTGTGGGCCCGGCGCGTTGGGGCCGGATTCTACGCCAAAGAAGCAGCGGGCAGCACCCCGGCCGACCCGGCCGCCGTAGCTTTTGAGGCTGTGGGAAAGGCTCTTTCTGAAAATTACGACATTGTGTTCATAGATACTGCCGGGCGGCTGCAAACCAAAACCGGGCTGATGGAAGAGCTTGGCAAAATTGTGCGGGTGCTTGGGAAACGCCACCCTGGCGCGCCCCACCGGACCATTCTGGTTCTTGACGCCACAACCGGGCAGAACGCGCTTTCGCAAGCCAAGCTGTTCAGTGAAACATCTCCGGTAAGTGAAATCATCATTTCCAAGCTGGACGGAACCGCCAAGGCGGGCGTTGCCGTAGGCCTGGCAATGCAGCGGAAAATTCCGATTACCTTTATCGGGCTTGGCGAAAAAATGGAAGATTTGCGCCCGTTTGACGGTCAGGCCTTTGCCAGAGCCCTGCTGGAATAAAATATCCCCCCTATAGCCTGGGCCTGCAAGCTTGCGCCCTTGGAGGTTTTTTGCCGGCCAGCCAGGATAAGCTCAAAGGTCAAGCTCCAGTCCGATGGGGCAGTGGTCCGAGCCCATTACCTCCTGTTCTATCCAGGCGTCCTTCACTTTATCCTTCAATTCTTCGGACACAAAGAAGTAGTCGATTCTCCAGCCCACATTGCGCTCGCGCGCACGCATGCGGAACGACCACCAGGAATACTGGCCGGTTTTATCTCCATGCACCAGGCGGAAAGTGTCGATATATCCGTGCTCCACGAATTTGTCGAGCCATGCGCGTTCTATGGGCAGGAAGCCGGAGGTTTCCTCGTTTTCTTTCGGCCGGGCGAGGTCTATGGGGCGGTGGGCGGTGTTGAAATCTCCGCAAACCACAATGGGTTTATCCTGGCGTAGTTTTTCGGCAAGGTTGAGAAAGGCGTCGTAATATCCCAGCTTGTAGTCAAGCCGGTGGTCTCCCATTTGGCCGTTTGGAAAATAGACATTGAAAAAATGGAAAGAAGGGTATTCCAAATGCAAAAGGCGGCCTTCCCCCTGCCAGGCAGGGTCGGGCAGCTCTTCGTTCGCCGCCAGCGGAAGGGGTTTTGAAAACACGGCTACGCCGGAATATCCTTTTTTTACAGTTGCGCCCAGCCAGTAGCTGTTATAGCCGTCCGGGCTGAGGTGCAGTTCGGAAATCTGGTCGGGGCTGGCTTTGGTTTCCTGCAAGGCCACAATATCGCCATTGGCTTCCTTGAACCAGCTCCAGTCCGATTTTTGGCAAACAGCTCTAAATCCGTTCACATTCCATGAGTATAGTTTCATTATGCCGCCCATTGCGTTTTATTGTTGTTTTTCCCGACTATACGTTTTCCGGGGGTTGAGCACAAGAAAAAGCGGGCGAGCATTGGCCGGGCCCGGAAAGGCTTAAGGCGGGCTGTGGAGGAATTGGTTTTAAGGCGAATTGGCTTTAAGACGCGCCCTTCGGCGCTTGACGGTGGAAAGGAATGACTTCCGGCGCTCCTGTGCCTTGCCCTGCGGGTAAACCCGCTTTGCTTCTTTGTGCAATTCCGCTGTATTGCGGAGCTGCCCGCCTGCGCCTGCAAAGTGAATGGCGTTCGCGCTGTCAGAGATCATTTGCACTTTTTCAAATTGAATGCCCTAACGGATATAGTTTGGGAAATTCAGGAAAATTTCCCGGGTGTAGGTGACGAGTTTGTCCATAATCCAGGGAAATGCGAGGAGCAGGGCCACGAAAATGGATATGATCTTGGGTATGAATGAAAGGGTCATTTCCTGTATTTGGGTGGCAGCCTGAAGAATGCTTACCGTAACGCCCACAAACAGGCCCACCCCAAGCATGGGCAGGGCGATTAAAAGGGCGACTTCAATTGCTTCGCGGGCGAATCCGACTACAAATTCCGGGGTCATTTGGTTTCTCCTGAAAATTTTTGGGTTGTTAGCTGTAGCAAGGCCGCCGTTAGGTGAAGCTGTTTACAAGCGAGCCCACAAGCAGGTTCCAGCCGTCAACCATCACAAAAAGCAAGAGTTTGAACGGCATGGAAACCATCATGGGCGGAAGCATCATCATGCCCATTGCCAGAAGGATGCTGGAGATAACCATGTCGAGCACGAGAAACGGGATGTAGATCAGGAAGCCGATGGTGAACCCCGTTTTCAGCTCGCTGATTACAAAGGCCGCCGCCAGCATCATGGTAGGCACTTCTTCCTTGGTGCGGGGCTGTTCCATTTTGGATATGGAGTAGAAAATGGATAGATCCTTTTCCCTGGTGTGCTTGAACATGAAATTGCGCAGCGGAACCTGGGCTTTTTTCAACGCATCGCTGAAGTCTATTTTTTCCTCCATGTAAGGCTGGAGGGCCTGATCGTTGATTTCCTTGCCCACGGGCATCATAATCACAACGGTCATGAAAATGGCGAGGCTTGCCAGAATTTGGGTGGGGGGCAGCTGCTGCACGCCCAAAGCCTGACGCACGAAGTGAAACACAATAATGATTCTGGTGAAGCTGGTGACCGTGAGCATGATTGCCGGAGCAAGGGAGAGCACGGTGAGCATAAACAGGATTTCCAGGCCCAGAGAAATTTTTGCAGGCGATTCTTCCCCCCCGGAAAGGGCCACAGCTACTTGGGGAACCTGGAAATCGGCGCTTTGGGCCAGAACCGCGGAAGGAATGAGCAGCGCCGCAAGGACGCCCAGCAGGGCGAACCCCGGCAAAAACCAGGAAACGGGCTGCTTGTTTTCTTTTGTGAAAAATCCGGTGATTGTCTGCATCTCAGTTGTCGCTTTTTTGACTGGCGTTTTCAAGGATTGCGGCAAAGGCCTTCACAGGTGAAGAACTGGCCGGGTTTTCTTCCGGAACGGCGTTTTCCTGATTGAGCTCTTTAATCAGGTTTATTTGTTGGTCGGTCACTCCAAGCAGGTAGCGGGAATTTGAAAACCGCACCACCATCAAAGCCCGGCGGCTGCCAAGTGGCAGCGAGGATTCGACCTTGAACGTGTTTTTGGGAAATGCGTGTCTGCCTGGAAATGCGTTGCGTTTTTTTAGCGCCCACACCGCAAACCAGAGCAGAGCGAGGAGCAGGAACATGCAGCCGACTACCAGAAAATAGTTGCTCCACGAAAACTCGGAATTGCTTTCAGGCTGGCTTTTAAAATAGTCGTCCGCGGGGGGAGGCGTTTCTATGGAAGCATTGGCCGCCGGAGGCGCGGGAGCCGGAGTTTCGCCATCCGCACGGATAACCGGGGTCATAATTCCGCCGCCAACAGATTCTGCTTCAGTCTGATTTCCGGCCGTTGCGTAGGAAGGAATGATGCACAGGCAGACCGCCCACAGAGCGAGGCCCAAGAACAGTAGTTTGCAGTGCCGATGTGTTGAAGTCATAAGCCGCCTTTTAAAAGCGATTCATGCTTGAAATAGCTGCTTAAAAGCGGGGGAAGCCGCCTGAGCCTGTTCCACAGCAAGAATTTCATTAAAATTTCTGCAAAGCGTTTCACACTTGAAATGCTTCAAGCGCCAAATTTTTGGTTCCCATCGGCGCCGCACTGGCTTTTGCAAACATGGTGCCAGCGCCCAAAACCATTGAGCGGGGATAAAATGCTTTTATTCAGCAGGTTTGTCCGGTATACTTCCCGCGTTTATAATTTTTGCTTGGGGGTGGGCAATGCGTCCTCTGTTTAAAATTTCCAGGCCGTTAATTCTCGCTTCGGCCTCGCCCAGGCGCAAGGATTTCCTGGCGGGCCTGGGGCTTGAGTTTCAGGTCCTTCCTGCCCTGGCTTCCGAACCTGTGTGCGGGCCGGGTGAATTTCCGGGCGATTTTACCATGCGCTCGGCCGCGCTTAAGGCCAGGGACGCTTTTTCCCGCCTTGACGGAAAGGTTAAAAGCCTGCTTCCGGTTGTTATTGGGGCGGATACCGTGGTAACTCTGAATGAAATGGTCATGGGCAAGCCGCAAGACGAGGCCGGGGCCCTGGACATGCTGCGAAGCCTTGCCGGAAAAACTCATACTGTGTACACTGGCTGCTCCTGCCTTTTTGTCCAATCGCCTGATGACGCTGACGGATTTCAGGAAGTTTGTTTTTACCGCAAGAGCGAAGTGCAGATGCATGATTTCTCCGATGATGTTTTAAAGGCCTACATCGGAACAGGGGAACCCATGGACAAGGCGGGCGCGTATGCCATTCAGGGAAGCGGCGCTTTCCTGATCAGGGAAATAAATGGATCGTGGACCAATATCGTTGGTCTTCCTCTTGATGAGCTGGTGAATGAGCTGCTTGACAAGGGGGTTATAATTCCAAACACGGCAGGTCTGGAATAGTTGCCATGAATGCTTTGATTGACAGGGCGGCCTTGTTTTTTTGCCGCATAGGCTGGGCCGGGCTTTCACCTAAAGTTCCCGGCACGGTGGGAAGCCTTGCAGCCTTGCTGATGGCCCCCTGGGCTTTCCTGATTTTTCCGCTGCAGGTTCAGGTTTTGATTTTGATTGCGGTTTTTGTTTTGGGCGGCATTGCCGGAACCAGGGCGGAGCGGATCCTGCGATGCAAGGACCCTTCCCAGGTGGTGATTGACGAGCTTCTGGGGCAGTGGATTGCCTTGCTTCCGGTGTCTTTGTTGATTTTTCGCCCCGGCATGGGAGGTCTTGAGCTTACGCTGGCCTGCTGGCCCTGGATGCTGCTGGGGTTCGTTTTATTCCGCGCTTTTGACATTTTCAAGCCTTGGCCGATAAGGGCGTCTGAAAACTGGCTTCCCGGCGGATTCGGAATTATGCTTGACGACCTGATTGCGGGTATTTTCGCCGGATTTTTGCTCTATAGCGCAATACTTCGGCTTTATGTCTGACTTTTTTCTGTAAAAAAGGGCGGAAGGCAAAACAGCCTTCACGCCCCTGTTCATTTGCTGCGCCGTGCGCTGTATCCGGGCTTTATTTTGCTTTCTGCCCCAAGGCGGCAATGAGCGAGCTGCAGATGAATTCAATATCTTCATCGTTCAGGGCCGGATGCAGGGGGATGGTTAAAAGTTCTTCGCCAAGCTGTTCGCTGTTGGGCAGGCGTTCGCTGCCGCCTCCAAACAGGGTAAGCAGATGGTTGGGCTTGTAATGATATCCGGTGGGGATGCCTACTTCCTCGAGCTTGCGCGCAATTTCAGGCTTTCTTCCATCAAGGATGCGCACGGGGTGAATGTGGGAAACAATGCCTTCCATATTCATTTCAAGCAGGGCCAGGCCTGGAACCCCTTTCAGCCTGTTCCGGTAGGTTTGGACTATCCTGCGCCGGGCGGGGGCGAATTCACTGTCGAGGCGGGCCAGTTGGGTGCGCCCGATTGCGGCCATCAGGTTGCTCATGTGATAGCGCCAACCCCGGCGTTTTACGTCCAAATCCCAGCTGCGCCCGCCCTGATAGCGTTTTTCCGTGTCATTTTCCACTGAAAGCAGGCGGGCATCTTTAACCCGTTGGGCTATTTCCCGGTCGGCAGTGACAATTGCCCCGCCTTCTCCGGATGTGATGTTCTTGATGCCGTCAAATGAAAAACAGATGATGTCGCCGAACGAGCCTACCTTTTTGCCGTTAAAGGTGCAGCCAAAGGCGTGGGCCGCATCCTCAATTACCCTGAGCTTGTGTTTGGCGGCGAAGCTGTAAATGTTTTCCAGCAGGGCAGGGTTGCTGGCGTAATGCACGGGCATTATCGCCCTGGTTTTTGGCGTAATGCGCTTTTCCGCATCTTCCAGGCTCAGGAGGCCTGTTTCAAGCTCAACGTCGCAGGCCACGGGAACGAGGTTTGCTTCCAGCGCCGCCTGAAATGACGCCACGAATGTGAGCGAAGGGATAAGCACTTCGCTTCCTTCCGGCACGGAGCTTTCAAGAGACAGGTGCAACGCTGCCGTGCCAGTGTTCACGCAGCTCACCATCCAGGCTTCCACGCCCAGATAGGCGGCGATTTCCTCTTCAAACAGGCGCACCTCAGTTCCCATTCCCAGGTAGCCTGTTTCCTCAATAACCCGGCTCACGGCAAGGGCTTCTTCCTTGCCAACAACGGAACGTGAAAGGCGCAAATTTTTTTTGTTCATAGCTTGCTCGCCCTGGTTTTAGGGCAGTTCATTTTGAAAAGGTTTCAGCGGCCGGTGGCGTAAAACCGTTCGCGGCCAGGAGGTTCGGGCAAAATATGTTTTTGCTGCGCACGCCGGGTGCGGCCTCGAATTCAATCTGCCCAAAGTCCGTGCAGAATATCCCATAATATTTCAATATTCAATTGCAAAGTAAAAATGGCGCAGGGG
>CAZDJL010000014.1:0-12849 GCA_964505745.1 uncultured Desulfovibrionaceae bacterium
TCGCGCTTGACTTCATCTGACCAGACATTTTTGTAGTTGAACCACCAGTTATGCTCGAACGACTGTTCGGTCAGGCGCGGTTTGGGAGCGGAAACCCAGGAAAATTCGGGGTCATTGTGGAAATAGTTTTCAAGAATATCGCGGAAAGCAACGTATTCAAACCAGCGGGCGCGAATGGACATGGTCGCTTCCATTATTTCGTTGCCGGTGCAGAAGAAAACGTCACGGCAAGGCTGGAAGCCGCGCTGAACTTCACATTCCCAGTCGGGAGTCACGGTTTTTTTGGTGGTGTCAAAAGGCTGCGGGCGGTCAACGACCACTCCGCGCGACTCCAGAATCTTCTGGAAACCGTTCATCAGGTCAATCGCCTTGGCTTCCATTTCCTCAGGCATGCGCCCATACCAGCCGGGCTTGGTGGGAGCGTCATAATTCCAGGAAATGTCGCTCTTGGGCTGATGCGTTCCCCATGCGCTGCCAAGAATTATTCTTTTCAGCGGATCCCATTCGTTCCATGAATTAACCATCTTAGCCATTACTCACTACCTCCTTATTATGAATGCTTAATGAGTATTTGTTTGTTTTGATGATTGCAGACTAAGGGAAGCGGTAAGGCTTTGACAGAATATTACAGGACATAACAATATGTAGGCTACATAAAAAAAGATCTGGCGATTAAATTTCCACCCTCTTGTAAATATCAAAAAGAAGTTCTAGTATCTAAAAAAACCATACTGTTAACTAAAACAAAAAAAATGCCTATAACCAGCCAGGAAATTCAAAGTCAGCTGGAGCTGATTCTGAGCGACAGCAACTTCAACGCGTCCAAACGCCTTAAGGAGTTCTTCCGCTTTATTGTGGAAGAAACCCTGGCCGGCAACGCCGGGCAGCTCAAGGCGTATACCATTGCCACCACGGTTTTTGGGCGCGGCGCCAGTTTCGACCCCCTGCACGACCCTGTGGTCAGAATTGAAACCGCCAAATTGCGTAACAGGCTGATGGAATATTATTTCTCGGCCCCCGAGCCCGGCCCTGTGCGCATAGAAGTACCCAAGGGCGGTTATGTTCCCATCTTCAGCAGAATAGGCAAGGCGCTGGAGGACTCCCCTCCCGGCGAGCACCCTCCCGGCAGCCCCAAAGCGCAAGCTGCAACCCAGATAACCATTGCCGTTCTTCCCTTGACAAACCTTAGCGGAAACCCGGATGATCTTCATTTCATAAAAGGTCTGGCCGATGAAACAACTCTCGCCCTCACCCGGTTCGAGGATTTGTCTGTGGTGAGTTCATACGCCTCCCGCTGCATTGACCCCAGCACAGAGCCTCTATCCGTTATTGCCCAGAGGCTGGCAGTAAGGTTCATTCTGCACGGCAGCGCGCAGCTTCACAACAACCACATCCGCCTGCGGGCCGAGCTGGCCGACGCGGCAACCGGAACCAACATCTGGGCGGAGAGATTTGATGCCCACATAGGCAACCGCAATCCGTTTGCAGTTCAGGAGGAAATGGCCCAGCGCATGGTTTCCCGGGTGGGAGACAGCTTCGGCTCCATCCGCCGGAAACTCATGCAGGAACTGTCCTGCCGGGAATATGAACATCTTGAGTTTTATGAAACGATGCTCAGCTACCACAACTGGATGCCCACGTTCAACCGGGAACTGTTTCTCCATGCCAAACAATCCCTGGAGCAACTTGTCCTTGCTTCCCCAAACAACCCAATGGTTGTGGCAACCCTGGCCGACCTTTACGCCTCGGATTATCAGCTTGGCTACAACACCGTTCCCAGCGCCCTGGACAAAGCGCAGGAATTCGCCTTGCGCGCCATAGCCATAGACGGAACCTCGCAGACCGCGTATTGGGCGCTCGCCCTGAATTTTTTCCTGCGCCGCAACATGCCCCAGTTTGAAAAGGCGATTGCCCAGGTAATTCCCCTCAACCCGGCCAACTCGTATATGATTCTGGCAACCGGCCTGCTGATTGGGCTTTCCGGCAACTTCGACGAAGGCATCGCGCTGATGGAGCGCTGCCGCGAGCTGAACCCAAGCTCGCCCGGCTGGGGCAGAATTGTGCCCTACCTTAAATATTATCTGGCGGAAAATTTTGAACCGGCTTCAAATGAGGCCCTGCTTGTGAACACACCGGGATGTTTCTGGGACCCGCTGCTTCGCGCCGCCGCTTTCGGGCAGTTGGGCAAAACCGAAGAAGCAAGGGAAGCTGCGAACGAGCTTCTGGCTCTACAGCCCGATTTCGCTCAGAACCCGTTACGTTACGTTCACACACTGGCGCCCGGCGATGACGCCGCCACTTTGATTCTGCAAGGGCTGAGCAAGGCCGGGCTCAACATTGCATATGCGTAGAAGAAAGTTTTCTGACCCCGCCCTCGCACGCACATCTTTTTCTGGATAATTTCCAGCAAAAGCATTAATCTCCTCCCCACAAAAGCAAATTTTAAAAACAGGCTCCATAACAGATGTTCATTCATGATATCGACAACGTCGCCTTTCACATAGGCTCTTTCGCAGTCCGCTGGTACGGCCTGGCCTACATTGCGGGAATTGCAGGGGGATGGATTCTGGGGCGCATGCGGGCGAAGAGCTTCGCCAGAAGCAACCCGGCAAGCAGATGGTCGCCGGACGATGTGGACAACCTGATTATTTACGCCGCGGTGGGAATGGTGCTGGGGGCAAGGCTTGGCTACATTTTGTTTTACGATTTGACGTATTACATCAAGGAGCCCGCGGCAATGCTCAAACTGTGGGAAGGCGGCATGTCCTTCCACGGCGGTCTGATTGGCATGACCATGGCACTATACTGGTTCGCCAAAAAAACCGGGCACACCCTTTTGCAAGTCAGCGACTTTATTGTTCCGCTGGTTCCGCTGGGGTTAATGACCGGCAGGCTCGCCAACTTCATTAATGGAGAATTGTGGGGCAGCGTCACCACAATGCCCTGGGGGGTTGTGTTCAAAGGAGCGGGCCATCTTCCCCGCCACCCCTCCCAGCTTTACGAGGCCGCCCTTGAGGGGCTTGTGCTGGGAATAATCCTTTGGGTCTACTCTTCCAAGCCGAGAGCCCTCGGCAGGGTAAGCGGCCTGTTTTTAATCGGCTACGGCTGTTTCCGGTTTGCCATTGAATTCGTGCGCCTGCCCGACAGCCAGCTTGGTTATCTGGCCTTTGGCTGGCTCACAATGGGCCAGATCCTCTGCCTGCCCATGCTGGCCGTGGGCGCATGGTGGTTTTTCAGAAAACCCAGAGAAACAGGCCCCGCTATTCCCAACAATCACCTTGCCGCCAAAGCCAAAGCGGGCGCATCTGGAAAAAAACGCTGAAAAACCATTTTTTTTCTTTCAACTCCCGGCGCAATCTGATATTAAACGGTAGCTTGCGGAACGGGACTTTCCCTTACCGACCAGGCAATATAGAAATCCGGCAAAAACTGGAATAGACAGGAGGCAGCATGGCCAAAGAAGATGCCATTGAGATAGACGGTATAGTGCAAGAGGCACTCCCCAACGCCATGTTCAAGGTGGAACTGGAAAATGGACATGAAGTTCTTGCCCATATTTCAGGCAAAATGCGTAAATTTTACATCCGAATCCTACCTGGAGACAAGGTGACGGTTGAGCTTTCACCTTATGACTTGACCCGTGGAAGAATCACTTACCGCATGAAGTAGTTTCCCGCTTCAAATACCTTCTTCGCGCACTATATTGGGATAAAACGTAATTTGAAATTTCGCCCTCTGCATAAGGATTGATTTGGTATTAGATGGATCCTATTACCCTGTTGTTCTATGCTGCTGTCATTGCCGGTCTGCTAGTCGCATTTTCACTGGGAGCAAATGATGTAGCCAACGCCATGGCCCCGGCCGTGGGCGCAAAGGCCATTACCATAGGTCAGGCAGTGTTGATTGCCGCCGTGCTTAACTGCGTGGGCGCGATCTTTATGGGCTCCAATGTTACCAATACAATCTGCAAGGGCATTGTTTCTCCGGAAGCGATAACTTCCGCCAACATTCTGGCCGTGGGCATGCTTGCGGCGCTTCTTTCCACAGCGGCCTGGGTTCTGGTCGCAACCTTCACCGAACTTCCCGTTTCCTCCACCCACTCCCTTATAGGAGGCCTGCTTGGGTTCGGCCTCATTGCGGGCGGCATTGATGTGGTGCAATGGGGCAACGTTGCCAAGATTGCGCTTTCATGGATTGTTTCCCCGCTTTTTGGAGGGCTGCTTGCCTTCATAATTTTCGTGCATATCCGGCGCTATGTGCTGGTGAGAAAAGATGTGCTTGGCGCCGCAATCTTCTGGGCCCCCATATGGGGCAGCCTGACCATAGCCCTGGTGGTTCTGTCGTTCCTTTATAAAACACCATATGGGGCAAGCCTGAATATCCCCGCCCCCATCGGGATTTTGGGAACTTTGGCAATTATGGCCGTTTCCACCCTCTTCTTCCGCAGGCGCCTCAAAAAGAATCTCGACTACAGCATCCGCCCCAACAAATCGGTGGAAGACATCTTCAGGCGGCTGCAAGTAGGAACAGCCTGTTATCTGGCCATTTCACATGGGGCCAACGATGTGTCCAACGCCATTGGCCCGGTTGCTGCAATTTACGGCATCAGCAAAGGGAATTTGACAGGAAGCGGCGGGATTCCATTCTGGATTCTGGCTATGGGCGGAGCGGGCATTGCCCTGGGCACTTTTTGCCTTGGGCACAAAGTTATGCACACCATGGGCAAACGCATCACCAAGCTAACCAACACCAGGGGCTTCGCCGTTGCCTTTGGGGCGGCCACAACCGTCTTGCTGGCTTCCAACCTGGGCATGCCCATCTCCACCACCCACGCGGCTGTAGGGGCAATTGTAGGAGTGGGCGTCGCACGCGGCTTCAGCGCGGTGGACTTCCGTGTTTTATATAAAATCGGAATATACTGGGTGCTGACATTGCCCATTGCAGCAATCACATGTATAATAATATATGAAATATTGCGCTATACGATCTTCCCTACAGGATAATTCATAAAGCCCAAGGAGGCTCAATGGGTCCGCGTTTTCCTTTCTTTGGAATTTTATCAGTGAACTCCCCCATAGAGGGGCTTGTAGAGCATTATGAGCTCATCGCCAAAGGAACCATGCTTTTGGAACAGGCGCTCACTGTCTATCTTGAAGAAGGCACAGGGCGACACTTTACTGAAATTCAGGACATACTTTGCCAGGCCGAGGAACATGCCGACTCGATCAAGCGCAACATGCGCAATCATTTGCCGCGAGGCCTGTTCATGGCTGTGGACAAACCCCTGTTCCTGTCCTACCTGTCCAAGCAAGACAATATTCTTAATGCCGGGCAGGAATGCCTGGACTGGCTTTCCATGCGCAGGATAGACACCCCGGATCACTTTAAAAAAGAGCTTGTAGACCTGATTTTGGAAATAACCAAGATCGTCACACTGCTTGAACCGGCCCTGCGAGGCACGGTAGACCTGATAAACGGCGATGAAACCGACCGGGAGCAAACCAAATCCATGTACAGGGACGTGCGCCAGCAGCATGCGTACATTGCCAGGCGCTGCCACGTGCTAACCGCGGAAATTTATAACACCGACATGAATTTTAAAGACATCTACCAGCTTATTCACTTTGTGGAGCGGCTCAAGGCCATGAGCCACGACACGGAAAAATGCATTGACCTGCTGCGGGCCATGATCGCCAAATAAAGCATTGCAGTTTTGAACATATAAATGCTCTGACAACGCGAAACGCGGCCCGCAAGCAGAGGCGGGCAATTCCGCAGAACGGCGGGCTTGCACAAAGGAGCAAAACGGCTTTACCCGCAAGGGCCAGAACGCCGGATGCGCCGAAGCTTGTTACTCTTCCCCCGTTATGCGCCGGAAGCGTCTTAAAGACAATCTTACCCAAAACCAGAAGGAGCCGGAAACCGGCTCCTTTTTTCGTTTGAAATAATTATCGCGGCTTTGCCCTTGCCCTAACAGAAGGCCTGGCTTATATTCAAACCAGAATTTCATACACAGTCTTAATGTGAGGAACAATAATGAAATATCTTATCTGTGAAGATTTTGGTGGGCAACAGGTCGCTTTTCTGTTCCCCGACCGGGTAGATCACGCCGACATGCGGGAACAGCTCCCCTACGCCAAAATAACCGCAGCCGGTTACATCAAACTTGAAAATAACGCCTTTCAATGTTTTGGCGGCAGCAAAGAGCTGGACATTCACTCCCGCCCCGAGGAAGATGTAGCCATAATCCTCAAGCAGCTTTACAGCCCCGACCACCCCTAGCCTGAAGCCAGGCGACGGAACAAGCAACATGCCCAACCCCAAAGCGCGCATACTCATTGTGGACGATGAAGCGGGAATCCGCCTCTCCCTTCGAGGCATCCTGGAAGAGGATGAGGGGCATGTTGTGCTCGACTGCGAAAGCGCCGAAGAAGCGCTGGAACTGATCGGGAGGGAATTGCCCGACCTGATTTTTCTGGACATCTGGCTTCCCGGCATGGATGGCATGGATGCGCTTTCCAGAATCAAGGAAAGCCATCCTCAGCTTCCGGTAATCATGATTTCCGGGCACGGCAATATTGAAACAGCGGTGTCCGCCATTAAAGCCGGAGCGCATGATTTCATTGAAAAACCCCTTTCTCTTGAAAAAATAGTGCTGGCCGTAAACCGGACGCTGGAATTCATTCTGCTCAAGCGTGAAAATGAGGCCCTGCGCACAAGCCAGGATGATTCCCCTCTGGAGCTTGACGGAGTATCGCCTGCCATTATGGCGGTTAAGGAACAAATTTCCAGGGTCGCCCCAACAGACGCCTGGGTGCTGATTACCGGCGAGAACGGCACAGGCAAGGAAATAGCGGCACGCTCGGTTTACCTGAAAAGCGGACGCCAAAAAGGGCCTTTTGTGGCGGTGAACTGCGCCGCCATTCCCGAAGAACTGATCGAGAGCGAGCTGTTCGGGCATGAAAAGGGAGCTTTCACCGGTGCGGAATCCTCCCGGCCTGGCAAGTTTGAGCTTGCCCATCAGGGAACTCTGTTCCTTGATGAAATAGGCGACATGAGCCTGAAAACCCAGGCCAAAATCCTGCGGATACTTCAGGAAAAGGAATTCGAACGGGTGGGCGGCTCACAGACCATCCGGGCTGATGTGCGGGTAATTGCCGCCACCAACAAAAACATGGAGGAAGAAATCTCCGCAGGCAGATTCAGGGAAGACCTGTATTACCGCCTGAATGTGTTCCCGCTGGTGCTTCCTCCGCTGAAAGAAAGGGGAAACGACGTCCTCCTGCTCGCGGCGCTGTTCGAGGACGCGCTGATTACAAGGCACGGCTTCAGGCCCCTGATTCTGGGGGAAGAAGCCAGAGACGCCATTTTGCATTACTCCTGGCCGGGCAATGTGCGGGAGTTG
This sequence comes from uncultured Desulfovibrionaceae bacterium, assembly GCA_964505745.1. Lineage (GTDB taxonomy): Bacteria > Desulfobacterota > Desulfovibrionia > Desulfovibrionales > Desulfovibrionaceae > RGIG1962. Next base: position 7,406 of record CAZDJL010000014.1, read on the forward strand.
CGCAACTTTATTGAACGCATGCTTATTTTGCACAGCGGCAAAGAGCTCAGGCTGGAGCATTTGCCTGCCGAAATGCAGTCGGGCGCCTCCGCGGCCCCGAATGCTATTTTGGGGCCCACTGCCGAAATTTCCACTTGCGCATCTGCCTGCAACCCCTTTTCCCCAGCCCTGGCTATAAATGATTTGCGCGCTGCCAGGCAGGAATTTGAACGGGTCTATCTCAAAACGAAACTGGCGGAATGCAGCGGCAACATCAGCCGTCTGGCCGAGCTGATAGGCCTTGAACGGAGCCACCTGTCCAGAAAATTGAAAGCACTGGAAATCAGCGCATCGGAAACTTTCGACAATGACTGAAATCGACCCGCAAAATGCCGGGCGCAAATTGCGCGAACTTAACGGCCTTCTGGCTTCGCACAGCCCGTTTGTGCTTGCGTTCTCGGGCGGGCTGGACAGCCGGTTTATCGCCCACACCGCATGGAGGGCCAAAGTCAAATTCACAGCCGTGCATATCCGGGGGCCCCATGTGCCCCGTTCCGAAACGGAGTTCGCCCTGGCCTGGCTAGGCAAAAAAATGATCCCTTTTGTTGAAACAGCCTTCGATCCCCTGGGCATAGCGGCTGTGGCCGAAGGCAGCAGACAACGCTGTTATGCTTGCAAACGGGAAATATTTTCCTTTATTGCCGCCCTTGCCAAAGGCAATTCAATATTGGAGGGAAGCAACGCCTCCGATCTGGAAAAATTTCGCCCCGGCCTCAAAGCCCTTGAAGAGCTTGGCGTGATCTCGCCACTTGCGCTTACGAACATAAGCAAGCCCGAAATAAGATATCTTGCCCGGGAAAGCGGCATGGATTTTCCCGATCAGCCTTCCCGCCCCTGCCTTTTTACCCGCTTCGACTATGGCATGCGCCCAAGCCCGGGCTTGCTGCAAAAACTTGAAAATGCGGAAGAGGAAATTGCAAGGCTGGGGTTCAAAAATTTTCGCCTCCGCCTGCTCCAGGATGATAAACCCCTTTTGCAAGTAGACTGGCCGGAAGCACAAATGCTGGAAGCAAAGAAAAAAATTTTGCATGAAAAACTCTCTTTCCTGGGCTTCCCCGAAGTCAGGATGCAAGCAGAAATCAAACTGTCAGGCTATTTCGATCAAAAGGAAAAAAGCGAAGAGGATGAAGAGCTCAAGCTCTTACACTCCTTATTTTAGTCCATGAGAAAGGGCCCTGTGGAAACAGGGCCCTTCTTGGATATAAAAACGTTGTTCAAATCATTTCAATTTTTCGAGCATTTCAACTTTGAAAAAGTATAAATGCCCTGAAGGCTAAAATGCTCTAACTCCAGAAGTCTTCCTTCAAAACCACATGCCGGCAATCGCCACCGGGAGCGGCCAAGCTGTAGCATATACATAGAGCTGGAAGTGGAATCTTGAGCCAAGCCTTTAGCAAAACCGTATAAAAACTCACTTTTGCTCCGGATTGGGATTTTTAAGCAAAAGGGCCATCAGCAGGCTAATACCGGATACCGCAGCGGCGCAAATGATTGCTTCCTTGTAGTTGGATGCAAACTGCACCTTGGATCCGAAATACGGCCCCAAAATAGCGGCGGCCATGCTGGCCAAAGCTGCAAACCCGTAATTGGTGGTGAAATTTTTCGGGCCAAAAAATGCGCTGACCATTGCCGCCAGCTGCGGAATGCTGCCCCCATAGGCCAGACCGGTGATTACCACCCCCACAAGCAGGGCATTGTAGCCAAAGCTGACAGGCAGGTAGGCAAGAGCCAGAAGCCCCGTTACAATGGTCAGAGAGCTTAATACCATGGTGGGCTTCCTTCCCAGCTTGTCATGCAGGAAGCCAAACAGAAAACGCCCGGCAGCATTGGCCAGCGCAAGCACGCCCATGGCCAGAGCCGCATTTTCGGGGGTAAAGCTCAGGCTTTCCACATAGGGAGAAACGTGCGCAATAATCATCAGCCCGCCGGTGTGAATGAAAAGAAGCCAGAAAATCAGATACCATGCGCTGGGGTTGCGAAGCATTTCCTTAAGCCCAACCCCCCACACTTCTGCAGACGACGCGGCGCCGGCGCCCGGAGCAACGGACGGAAATCTGATCAAGAATGAAAGAGGGCAAATAATTACCCAGTACGAAATCCCCAGGAAGCGGAAAGTTCCATCCCAGCCAAACCCGGCGATCAGATGAGGAGCGGTTTTGGCCCCAAGGAAAAAGGCCCCCAAAGCCAGACCCGCAGTCATAATTCCGCTGGCAAACCCCCGCTTGTCTGCAAACCAGCGAAGAATCACCGAAGTAAGAACCACATTGGCCACCCCTATGCCAAACCCGGCAACCACCCCATAGCTGACATACAGCCAGACAAGGCTGGAAGTGTAGGAAGCGCTGAAAAAGCCGATTCCCCCAAGCAGCCCGCCCAAAAGCACCGTGCGGGAAGGGCCGAACCTTTTAATGAACTGCCCGCTCACAAGCATCCCCAGGCAGAAAAACGCCATCAGGAAGGTGAACGTGAGCGAGGTTTCCGGGCGAACCCAGCCAAAGGCCTTTTCCAGGGGAATTACGAAAACCGACCACGCGTAGAGCACCCCCAGGAAAAAGGTAATTATGAACGCAAGAAAAAGCATCAGGTATCTGTTCTTAATCATTTGAATAACTCCCAGTCTCCAAAATTTCACAATACGTTTTTCAAACGTCAAAAGGCAGATCAGCTACGCCAATCTGCCTTTTGTTTTCATTCAGCCGGGAAGCCTTTAAGCATTTGATCCAACCGGATGGCTTAAAGTTTCACCCCATTTCTCGCGCACAATTCCAACCAGAACTGTGGCGGCAAGAAGAACTGCGGCAAATAGATAGGCATCATTGTAGCTGCCGGTGGTGTCTTTAATATAGCCGCTGACTACCGGGCAGACGACTCCTGCAACACCCCAGGCACTATAAAGCACTCCGTAGTTCATGCCAAGGTTTTTTGTGCCCCAAAAACCGGCAGTCATGGTCGGGAACAAGGGCATGCACGAACCGTAGTTAAAACCGCAAAGCGCAGTCACAACGGCAAACCCCACCAGGGTGCTCATGTGCGGGAAGGCGAGCATCACCGCAATCTGGATGCCGCATACCAGCATCAAGGTGCGGTTTGCGCCAAGCTTGTCGGAAATGAACCCGGAACAAATACGCCCAGCAGCGTTAAACAAGGAAAGCAAAGCTGCGAACATAAAACCTGCCGCAATCACGCCGCCTGATTGCAGGGTAACAATACCCGCGATGCTGCCGATAATCATCAGGCCCGCGGAAGTTCCGCATACAAATTGAAGCCAGATCAGATAGAATATGGGAGTTTTCACCATATAAGTCCAGGGGCGGTCAATGCCCGAGTTGGCCGCGCTTGTGACAAGCGAAGGCTTTGCTTTCAGATCCGGTTCCGGCACATAACCCGCAGGAGGGTTGCGCAGAATTTGAGCGAAAATGACCCCCGCTATGGCAAAAGCCACGGCCAGAATTTTAAAGCTGGAAACAATGCCGTGAGTGCTGATCAAATAGCTTGCAAGGGGGGCGATGTATACCGTGGCAAACCCCATGCCGGCAATAACAACCCCGGTTACCCGGCCTTTCATTGTGGGAGGGAACCACTTCATGGCAGCCGGAGTGGGGCATGCGTAGCCAAGTCCCATCCCCCCGCCGGCGAAAATGCCGATGCCGATCATTGCAGGCCATGCAAGCTTTATCTGATCCCAGAAACCAAGGCTCAGGGCATTCACCCCTTCAGGCACAGGGGCAGAGAAGCTGGTAATAAACAAGCCCAGGCCAAGGGAGAGAGCTCCGATAGTGGCAACGACCCGAGGTCCGAATTTGTCTTGCAGGCGGCCTGCGGGAATCATCAAAACCGCCCAGACGACAATAGCGAAAGCATACGGGCTGGTGGCCATTGTATCGGTCCAGCCATACCCTCCCTTCTCAAGCGGCGCCACCAGGGTGGCCTTGAACACGCTCCAAGCATAAATAACTCCTAAAATGAGGTTAAGACCCGTGCCCGCGAAAGCAATTAACCATCCTTTTCTCATCCGATTAGTCCTCTTGCTTGTTTATTGTTAAGCGCTTTACAGTAAAAAAAAACAAAAATAAGACAGCCCCTGCCCGGGAGCAGGAGCTGTCATCACTTTTACTGATAAACGCTGGATCCCGAAGTTGGCGGTGCGCTAAACACCCCTGAGCAGCATATGTTTACAAAAACTTTAAATAAGCCGCTGCCCGACATTAGACCATTCCACTCTCTTTTATACAAAGAATCAATCTTTGTAAATAAAATATTTCACTAGCAGCAAATATTCCCGACTATTTCAAAAAACCAGTGGCATAAAAAAAGAAAAAGGAGGCCTAAACCTCCTTTTTCCTTTTTCAAAGCCTGTTTTTCACAAGGTCGTTTAGATGACCTTGTTCAAAGAATACTCAATAATGCCCTCGGCCCCGTTCTCTTTCAGCTGAGGAATCAGGTCGCGCACCGCGTTCACATCTATTACTATTTCCAGAGCCACCCATTCCGAATTTTGCAGAGGAGCCACCGTTGGATAATTAAGGCTGGGTACAATTGCCAGAACCTTGTCCAGTGTGGCGGTGGGAACGTTCATTTTAAGGCCCACCAAACTTTCCGCCCTTAGCGCGCCTTGCAGCAAAAGGTTCATTTGCTCTATTTTCTTGCGCTTTTTGGGATCCTTCCACGTCTCCTTGTTGGCTATCAGCTGGGTGTTGGTTTCCATAACCGTGGCAATGATGCGCAGCCCGTGCGCGTCAATGGTGGACCCGGTTTCGGTAACCTCAATAATTGCATCGGCAAGCCCTTCCACAACCTTGGCCTCGGTAGCCCCCCAGGAATACTCGACTTTTACATTGACCCCGGCATTGGCGAAAAATCTCTGCGATACGCCCATTATCTCAGTGGCTATCCGGCATCCCTCCAGATCCTCCACCTTGTAATAAGGGGAGTTGCCCGCCACGGCAAGAACCCAGCGGGCCTTGCGGGAGCTGACTTTGGAATAAATCAGGTCGTCAACCACAACCACATCGGCGTTGTTTTCCAAAATCCAGTCCTTTCCGGAAAGGCCCACATCCATCACCCCGTCAGACACATAACGGGGAATTTCCTGGGCGCGGGCAAGGCTGACCGAAAGAGAAGGGTCGTTGATATCGGGAAAATAATTGCGGGAATCCGTTCTGATTTTCCAGCCCGATTTTTCAAACAGATTGATTGTGGCCTGCTCAAGCGAGCCTTTGGGAATGCCCAGCTTCAGCTTGCCCTCAGAATTGCCTCCACTCATTTTTTATAAACCTCCTTGGGGTCAAACACCTGCTGGCAGCAGAGGCGGAACGTGCCATCCGGCTGCACCGCGCGGTAAAAGCAGCTTTCATAGCCGTTAAGATCGGAAGAGCACACGTCTGAACTCCAGTCACAGCGATAGA
>CAZDJL010000015.1:0-12614 GCA_964505745.1 uncultured Desulfovibrionaceae bacterium
TCTTTACCAGGCCGTGAATAATGTGTTCGGGAACAAAGACTTTCCCAGGGAAAAACTGAATTTCCCCTTGGCAAGCCTTGATCTGTTCATGCCTTGGGGGGTTCGCCTGGCCGCGCTGATGGAAGATTTTTTTATAGCCAGGGTCAGTCCCCAAAATTTCCCGCACCTCGGCAGCGAGGTTGCTCCCTTTGCCCGCATGCTTCTGGAAGGAATTTCAGACATACATGCCAGATATCTTGAGCTTCTTGCGGAAAATGGCCTCCAGACTGCGGCTCAGAACGCAGCCCTGGCTGCCGAGCAGTGCGTAAAGGCGATGGGCAGCGGCCTTACAGAACCGGCCTTCAGCTTTTGCCGCGGCAAGCAAGTCATTTTTGCGGGCTTCAACCTGCTTTCAGGTGTTGAAGAGCCCCTTTTGCGTCACTTGTGGGAAATTGGGAACGCAGAGTTTTGCCTGCACACCGATCCCACTGTAATTGACAACCCGGGCAGCACCCACTGGGCTGCGCGCGAGCATCTGAAATGGATGAAAAGCTGGAAGGCGGGCGCAGAAGCGTATTCTTCGGCGGAAACCCCCAACAGGGAAAATACACCGACCAGCCTGCACATTTATGAAGGATTCGACCTGCATTCCCAGCTCATTAAAATGAGCGCCGAAATTGACAGCCTGGAAAGCGAGGAAGGCGCGGCCATTGTTCTGCCCTCCTCCGACCTGCTTTTGCCTGTGCTGCACAGCCTGACCACAAAAAACATAAATATTTCCATGGGCTACCCGCTGGGGCGTTCGCCTCTGGCCGCCCTGCTGCGCAGCGTGGTGGAGATGCAGGAAGCCGCGGTTGAAATTTCATACGAAAAAACAGAGCGGAAAGCCCTGCGCTATCACTGGAAAAGTGTTTTGAAGCTGCTGCATCAGCCTTACTTGCGCATGCTTGGAGAAGCCAGAAATCTTCCCTTACGTGAAATTTTCTCCGAATTGGAGGCAATTATTCTTACGGGCGAGCGTTATATTTCCCTTGCCGAATTGAGCGCCTGCCTCACTCAGGCAGTTTCTGCCAAAATGCCGGCCCAGCAGCAGCTGACCTTGCTTCCCGCGCCCACAGACGGCCAAAGCCCGGCCGCGCTTGAGGAAAGCCGCGCTCTTCTGCAACAAGCTTTCGAATTTTTAATTGGAAGATGGGAAAATCTTTCCAACGTAGCGGATTTATCCGCCCTGCTCATGGAAATTTGTGATTTTCTGATTACCGAGGGCGGCGAATTGTGGCAACGCTTTCCGCTGGATGGAGAATATCTTTTCCGCCTTAAGCATAGCGTTGTTCCGGAACTTTCCCAGAGCCTGCCTGCAAAAACCGGCCTCCAGGCAGACAAGGCCTCTCTATTTTCAATTCTCGCAACCGTTCTTGAAACAGAGAGAGTTCCTTTTGAAGCCTACCCGCTTGAAGGGGTGCAAATTCTTGGAATGCTGGAAAGCCGCCTGCTTTCCTTCAAGAATCTCTTTATACTTGACGCCACGGAAGATGTGTTGCCCGGGCTTTCAGCGGATGATCCCCTGCTTCCGGACTCTTTACGAAAAGAAACGGGGCTGCCCGCGCTTTATGAACGTGAAAAAGTGATGGCCCACACATTTTACCGTCTTGTTTCAAGCAGCCGCAACATCTCTTTGTTCTACCAGACCGGAGCGGGAAAAATCGGCCTTTTAGACGACAAAAAATCACGCAGCCGCTTTATTGAAGAGCTGCTTTGGGAGCTGGAAAAAGAGCGTAAAGAGCTGATAAGCCACAACCAGCCGCCGTTATTTAGCATCACCCTGCCTTTAAGCAGCCGCCAGGCCGTTGCCAGAACGGTTGCGCGCTCCCCTCAGATAAATCGCGCTGTGGAAGCGTGGATGGGCCGGGGAATATCCCCTTCCAGCCTTGATATATACTTAAAGTGCCCCTTGCGCTTTTTTTACGAAAAAATAGCAGAACTGAAACCAAGGGACGAAACCCCGGAAGGAAACGACCCGGCGGCGGTAGGGGTTCTGGTGCACAAGGTTCTTGAAGATTTCCTGACCCCATATATAGGGCAGAGAATAGAATCCGGCTTCCCCTACCCGGAACCGCGCTTGCGGCTGGGAAAAAACTTCCGGGAACACCTTGAAGCCAGCGAACTGCCGCAAATTCTCCCGCACGATTATCTGTTCATGCTTAAAGAAGCCGGGCCTAAGCACCTGACGGATTATCTGGACAACATGCCGGAAACGGAAATTATCTCTCTGGAAAAAAAGTTCAGAACCGGCATCAGCATATCCGGCATGCAATATCAGCTGCACGGCCAGGTGGACCGCACCGACCGCCGCGAGGGTAAAATTATTGTGCTGGATTACAAAACCGGAAAAATACATGCTCCAGCCACAAATTTTTGGGCGGAAGACAATCCTTTATGGTTCAGAATGGAGCACTGGCAGCCGGAAGACAAAGACCTGCTTGCAGATTTGCAAAATGAACTGAAAAGCCTCCAGCTTCCTGTGTATCTTTTCGCTTTCAGCAGGGAGCTGGGCCTGCAGGCGGAAGACGCGGCGTTTGTCGCCCTCTATGAAAAAGGCAAGGAATACTGCCTTCTGGCCAAGCTGAGTGCCGAAGAAAGGGAATACGCAATTCACAAACAAATTCCTGCTTTGATCGGCTTTGTGCTTGCCCATTTGCAAAAAAGCGACAGTTTTTCACCCCAACCTGGCGATTACTGCGGCTTTTGCCAATGGGCCGGACTGTGCGGCCAAAACCACACAAAAACGTTCACGCCTCGATAAGCAGCTCACGCAAAACCCGTATCCGGTCACGCACCTCAGCTGCGCTTTCAAACTCCAGATTACGGGCAAGATCACGCATTTCCTTTTCAAGGTTTTTGATAAGTTTTCCAATTTCCTCGGGCTCAAGGTTGTAAACAGGCTGCGTCTCGGCGAAAATTTGCCCCGCGGCATTGCGCGCCCGCCCTTTTCCCTTGCCTTCGGAAGCCTGCTGGTAAAGCGAATCAAATGGAGTTTCAAGGCTTTTTCTAATAGTCTGAGGCACAATTCCATGTTCCTCATTGTATTCCGTCTGCCTGACCCGGCGCCGCGCAGTTTCATCCATGGCCTGGCGCATTGAACGGGTTATCTGCTCGGCATACATGACTACCTGCCCTTCGGAATTGCGGGCCGCCCGGCCAAAGGTCTGGATAAGCGATCCGGCTGAGCGCAGAAATCCTTCCTTATCCGCATCCAGAATGGCAACCAGCGACACTTCCGGAATATCAAGCCCTTCCCGCAAAAGATTTATGCCCACAAGCACATCGAACTCGTTTTTACGCAAAGCCTGGATTATGGCCATGCGCTCCATGGTGTCTATGTCGGAATGAAGATACCGGGCCCGAACATTCATGCCGTTCAGATAGTCGGTCAAATCTTCGGCCATCCGCTTGGTCAAAGTGGTAACCAGCACCGCTTCTCCACGCGCGGCCCGCATTCTGCATTCTCCCAGAATGTCTTCCACCTGGCCTGTCACAGGCCGCACTTCAACCGGAGGGTCCACAAGGCCGGTTGGCCTGATAATCTGTTCAATCACAAGCCCCTGCGAACGCTCCATTTCCCACGGTCCGGGAGTAGCCGAAACGTACACGGTCTGCCCTATGCGTTCCAAAAATTCGTCGAAGTTCAAAGGGCGGTTGTCCAGCGCTGAAGGCAGGCGAAAACCATATTTCACCAAAGTTTCCTTGCGTGACTGGTCGCCGCGGAACATGCCGCCCACCTGCGGTATTGCGATGTGAGATTCATCTACAAACAAAAGAAAGTCGTCCGGAAAATAATCAAGCAGGCAGGAGGGGGGATCGCCCGGATTACGCCTGTCCATATGCAAGGAGTAATTTTCCACCCCATTGCAGTAGCCCATTTCCTCCAGCATTTCCAAATCCAGCATGGTCCGCTGTTCAAGGCGCTGCTCTTCCACAAGCATGTTGTTTTTGTGCAGAAAGGCAAGGCGTTCCTGCAACTCCTGCCGGATGTCCTTTATGGCCCGTTCAAGGTTTGTTTCATCGCTAACATAGTGGCTGGCAGGATAAATAACGGTTTTTCCCAAGCTGGCAAGCACATTCCCGGTAAGGGGGTCGATTTCGGAAATATTTTCAATTTCATCCCCAAAAAACTCAATCCGCAGCGCGCGCTCGTGCTGATAGGCGGGAATCACCTCCAAAGTGTCGCCGCGCACCCGGAATGTTGCCCGGTGAAAGTCGTAGTCATTGCGCTCGTATTGCACCTCAACCAGGCGCTCTATTATGTTTTCAATTGAAGTTCGCTGCCCCACCTCTACCGGAATAATCAGCTTGGCGTAAAATTCCGGTGAACCAAGGCCGTAAATGCAGGAAACCGAGGCTATAATTATTACGTCGCGCCGGGTTAAAAGCGCGTGGGTCGCGGCGTGGCGGAGTTTGTCGATATCGTCGTTGATGCTGGAGTCCTTCTCTATGTAAGTGTCAGAGGAAGGAACATAGGCTTCGGGCTGATAGTAGTCATAATAGCTTACAAAATATTCAACGGCGTTATGAGGAAAGAATGTACGGAACTCATTATATAGCTGGGCGGCCAAGGTTTTGTTCGGAGCAAGAATAAGGGCTGGGCGGCCAAGCTTCGCAATGACGTTGGCAACTGTAAATGTTTTGCCCGACCCTGTTACGCCAAGCAAAATCTGATCCCTTACCCCCTGCCTGATATTGCCCACCAATGCATCTATGGCTTCCGGCTGATCCCCCGTGGGGTTGAATTCAGTAACTAATTTGAACATGGTGTTTAAATAAGATCTCTATAAAAGATGACCAGACAGGAAAAAATTATTATTCCGCAAAGCAAAGTTCATAGATGGCGGGAAGCTCCCTATATTGCTCGGCAAAATCAAGCCCATAGCCAACCAGAAAACCTCCGGCCCCGTGAAATCCGGCAAAATCGATTTTCACGTCCACCTCCCGGCGTTCTGGTTTGTCCACCAGCGCTGCCAGGGCAAGCGACTTTGCTCCTCGCCCTTCAAATTCCCGCAGCAAACAATTCATACTGTGCCCTGTATCCACAATATCTTCCACAATCAGCACATTACAGCCGTCAAGTTCGCAATCCACATCTTTAATCAACCGGATTTCGCGGCAGGAAAAAGTTTGACCGCCATAACTGGAAAGACGCACAAAATCAGTTTGAACCGGCATTTTCAATTGTCTGACCAGATCGGCAAACAACATAAACGCCCCCTTGAGCACACACACCACAGTCAACGGTTCCTGCGCATATCTCTGGTTTATCCGGGCGGCGAGCCCAGAAACCCGAAGAGCAATTTCTTCGGGAGAATAAACCATGCGCAAGATATGATCCGTTTTTTCCATAGTTTATTTTCTGAACAACTTTTGCTGCAAGTGCATTATTGTGTTCACGCCACTGTCCCCGGCCGCTTCCCCGGCGGGGCAGAATATGGGATTGTACCCCAGCCGTTTTGCCTGTTTAAGCCGCACGTCCTGGGCAGACACCGGGCGAACCTGCCCGTTGAGATCTACTTCTCCCCAGAACACTCCCTTTTCCGGAAGGGGTATGTCATAAAAAGACGAAAGCACGGCAACAACCAGCCCCAGGTCCATGCCAGGTTCCTGAATTTTCAGGCCTCCGCCGATTTTGGCATAAATATCAACAGTTCCAAAATTCAGCTTGAGCCGTTTTTCAAGAACCGCCAGAAGCAAATGCAGACGGTTAACATCAAAACCGACCGCCGCCCGGCGAGGGATGCTCAAAAAAGAACGGGAAACCAGAGCCTGCACTTCCACCGCAAAAGGACGGTGTCCATCGGCGGCCATAACAACCGCTGTGCCGCTAAGTTCCGGATTGCGCGCACCCAGAAAAAAAGTGGAAGGATCCTCAACAATCTGCATTCCCCGGTTGCACATTTCAAAAACAATCAGTTCCTGATTCGGGCCAAACCGGTTTTTCAGCACCCTGAGCAGCCTGAACGCAAACTGCCTATCTCCTTCCAGAGAAATTACAGTATCCACCATATGCTCAAGCAGTTTCGGCCCGGCAAGCTGGCCATCTTTAGTCACATGCCCCACCAGCACCAGGGTGGTTCCACAGCTCCTGCAAAATTCAATCAGCTCCGTTGCCACCGCCCTCACCTGAGATACAGAACCCGGCAAACCTTCCACCAGAGAGGAGGCCACCGTTTGTACGGAATCCACAACAAGCAGGGCCGGGGCGCTTCCAGGCTGCATTTGTGTAAGGAGATCGTCAAGCCGGCTGGTAGCAACCGCATTGAGCTTGGAAGAAAGCATGCCAAGGCGCTCTGCTCTGGCCTTGATCTGCCCAAGCCCTTCTTCCCCGCTGGCGTACAGCACTTTTCTTCCGGATGCGGCCACTGCTCCTGCAACCTGCAAAAGTAATGTGGACTTGCCTATTCCAGGCTCTCCGCCCACAAGAATTGCGGCCCCCGGCACCAGGCCTTTTCCCAAAATATTATCCAGGTCGGCCATTCCCGTGCCATATGGCTTCTCATGTTCGGTGGAAAAATCGTGCAAAGAAACCACCTTCGCGCTGAATTCACCCGCTGCCGGTAAAGTTTTCCTGCGCACGGAAGCGCTTTTCACTTCTTGATGCGCTTCAAGGGTGTTCCACTCCTGGCAGTTTACACACTGGCCCTTCCATTGAAGGCTTTTCGCCCCGCAATTGGCGCAAATGAATATTTCGCGAGCAGCCATCCTATTCCCCGTTCTTTTCCGTTTCCTTCACAAGGTTGAAAGAATTAACCCGGGCAACCACTTTATCAAAGTCTTCCCTGGTATATTCATAAACCTGAGCGGCGGCAAATTTCACAACTTCTTCAAGCACGTCAGCCTCCTCGCTTCGAAACCTGGCAAGCACATAATTTGCCATTTCACCCCGCACCGGCTTGCCCACCCCAAGGCGAAGCCTTGCAAATTCCTGCGACCCGAGATGCTGGGCCAAAGATTTGAGCCCGTTGTGCCCGGCGGTTCCTCCGCCTTTTTTAAGCTTTATTCTGCCAAGCGGCAAATCCACCTCATCATGCAGCACAAGCATATTCTCCGGCTCAATCCGGTAAAATCTCAAAAGCGCTCCCACGGCCTCCCCGCTTTTATTCATATAGGTAAGGGGCTTGCACATCAACCAGTCCGCGCCATTAATCTTAGCCCGCCAAAGCGCCAGCGCGGCCTTCGGCCCTTTAATTTCGTTCACTTGAACACCAGCGCGCGACAAATCCGCAATGAATTCATCCAGCGCCATCCAGCCCAAATTATGCCTGGTTTCTTCATATTCTTTGCCCGGGTTGCCAAGGGCAACAATCAGCCCAGCAAATGCCATGTCAGCCTGCCTTCCAAAAAAACGTGAACAAATATCTGAAATTACGCCCATATAAATGGCCCACAAAGCCGGTTAGCATTAAGGCGCTCCCTTGGCGCTTGACGGCGGAACCAGTTCCGCCTGCTGCCAGTATACCCCAGTTGGCGGTATCTGCCTATTGCTAAATGACAAAAAAGCCACTCGGCAAGAGTGGCTTTTTCCTGTTCAATTGAAAACGTCCTGAATTTATTTTCAGGATTATTCAGCCTGCTGCCCGGCAGTTGCGCTCGCACGGGTGGAAACAACGCCGACCACGGCATAATTGGCTTTTGAGTAACGCCTTACGCCTTCCGGAAGTTTAATATCTCCAGAGCGCAAATCCTGGCCGATATCCAGATCGCTGACATCAATGCTGATCTTCGCAGGCAGGTCCGCAGGCTTGGTGATAATGGTCATAATCTTGTGATAGACTTCAAGACGGCCACCCACTTTGGTGCCTTTTGCAGTACCAACATATTCCAGCGGAACATCCAGTTTGATTTCCTTGTTCGGATCAACGCCCAACAGGTCGAAATGCTGGGGAATTTTTTTATAGGGGTGGTGCTGATAGCTCCAGATAATCGACTCGTGGCTGATGGGCTTCTCGCAACCTTCAACCTCAAGATTGAAAATTACAGTTCTGCCAACAGTTTCTGCAAGCTTTTGCAGAGCCGTATTCTCCACCTGAACCGGGATGTTTTCGCCGGAAGTGGTGTAAAAAACACCGGGAACTACACCGCTTTCACGCAAACGACGGTTAGCTCCTTTGCCACCATCGGTTCTGGCCTGTACTTTGAAAGTTACTTTTTCAGACATGTATTTCTCCTTGAAAATGCTGGCTCTGTTACAGCCTTATTGTTAAACGAAAAGCACACTTACGGAAGATCCGGTGTGAATATTATTAATGGCTTTCGCAAGCAGCGGAGCCACGGTCAAAACTTTAAGCTTGGGGCAGGCGAGGTTCTTTTCTTTCAACGGGATGGTATCGGTCACAATAATCTGGGAAAACGGGGAATTGTTCAACCGTTCAATCGCCGGGCCGGAAAGCACCGCATGGGAAGCTGTGGCCATCACGTCTTTTGCGCCGTGCTCAAGAATAACATTCCCGGCGGAAACCAAAGTTCCGGCAGTGTCAATCATATCATCAAGCACTATCGCTATTTTGTCTTTAACATTGCCGATCAGGTTCATCGCCTCGGCCTGATTCGGTTTGTCCCGGCGCTTGTCTATAATGGCGAGCCCGGCATCCAGGCGCTTGGCGAACGAGCGTGCGCGCTCAACTCCGCCAGCATCGGGCGAAACAACCACCATTTCTCCATCCAGTTTTTCTTTTATTTTCCTCAAATATTCGAACAAGACGGGAGATGCGTAAAGGTTGTCCACGGGAACATTGAAAAAGCCTTGAATCTGGCCTGCGTGCAAATCCATGGTGACCATGCGGTCCATACCCGCAACCTGCAGGAAATCGGCAATCAGCTTGGCGCTGATCGGGGCGCGCGGGTTCACCTTGCGGTCCTGACGCGCATATCCGTAGTAAGGAATAACAGCAGTAACGTGCGATGCGCTGGAGCGCTTCAGCGCGTCCAGCATAATGCAAAGCTGCATGATGTTATGATTGGAAGGAGCACAGGTGGGCTGAATAACGTACACATCGCAACCGCGGACGTTATCGCCTATTTCAACGCGGATTTCTCCATCGCTGAATGTTTCACAAAGAACGGGGGTCAAAGGTCTGCCCAAATGCTGACCAATGGCCTCGGCCAATTCGGGGTTGGCCGTGCCTGTCATTATTTTCAACTCGCCTTGCATATTTTTGTCCAAAAGGAATAAAAAACGATAACACTGGCACGAAGCATACTGCTCCCTGCCGGGGCCAACACCGGCGCAGCGCCCAGAGGCTGCCTAGAAGCTTTGGCGGCTTCTATAAAGTAAAAGCTGAATGGCAGGGGCGGGAGGATTCGAACCCACGAATGACGGGACCAAAACCCGTTGCCTTGCCAGCTTGGCGACACCCCTGCAATTCACTCAACCATGCCAATTGAATTGGCGGGCACTGTGTTATTTTGGCCCACAATGCCTTTAAGATAATGCTTTTGGCAAATTTGAGTTTGCCAAAGGCTACCTATCTGAAATTCAAATACAAATCAACTGTTTTTATCCGGGAAAAATCAAACAGTCAAAATCTGGACTATTGTCCGGTATTCCCTGAAAGAAACATCTTCCGCCGCTTTCCGGGCAGATTCCTCGTTTTCAAAAATACCGAAAACCGAAGAACCGCTGCCGCTCATCAGGGCGGCCCTGGCTCCAGCCCAAATAAGCTTCTCTTTTATTGCAGCAATTTCAGGAAAACCCGGAAAAACGGCCTGCTCCAAATTATTATAGAACCACGGCCAGCTGCTGTATGCCATTACGGCAGGGCTGCCAGAAGCTGAGTTTCTACCTGTTAGCCCCTCACTTGTCAAGCACCGGTAAAAATAAGCATGAAGATTGTTTTCCAAAACCTCGCCCCGTCCGGCAAGCCTGTCCCATTCTTTATAGGCCCAGGGGGTTGATACATGCACGCCAGGGCAAACCAGAACCAGACAGGAACCGGCCAGGCTGATCTCCGCCGGAACAAGCCTATCCCCTATGCCTTCAGCCAGCGCAGGTTTATTCATCAGAAAAAAAGGCACATCTGCGCCTACTTTGACGGCCAACTGCAAAAGCTTTTCTTCAGATAGCCCTCTTTCCCCTGCTCTTTCATTCAAGTATTTTAAAAAACCGGCTGCGTTGGCGCTTCCCCCGCCCAACCCCGCTCCCGCGGGCACCTGCTTGTGAAGCAGCACTTCGTAGCTGCAACGCAGGCCTGTGGCAGAATTGAATGCTTCCAGGGCCTTATGCAGGGTTGTTCTTTCACTGGCAAGCGAAGGAAGGGCTGGACAGTTCAGATGCAAACAACATTCTTCATCCTGAACGGGCAGGATATGCAAGTCGTCAAACGGCATTGAAAGAGGGTAAAAAAGCGTTTGCAACTCGTGATAGCCATCCTCCCTTAAACTGCAAATATTCAGGAATAAATTTATTTTGCAGCCGGTTCTGATTTTGGCTGGTTCTCTCATTGCTTGCGGCAGAGCACGGTTCACGTTTTATTCCGGCAAACTTTCAACGGTCAGGCTGGTGTTGGTAAACACGCAGATATCGGCGGTAATTCCCATCGCCTCACGCACAATCGCTTCCGAATCCATATCCGTATTTTTGGCAAGCGCTCTGGCTGCGGCCAGGGCATACGGCCCTCCGCTCCCGATTGCGGCAATCTGGTCATCGGGCTCAATAACATCGCCCGTGCCGGAAAGAACCAGTATATACTTCGTATCCGCCACCATAATCATGGCTTCCAGACGGCGCAGATATTTGTCCTTTCGCCAGTCTTTGGCCAGCTCCACACTGGCCTTGAGCAAATTTCCGGAAAATTCTTCAAGCTTGGCTTCGAAGCGTTCAAAAAGTGTAAGCGCATCAGACGTGGATCCGGCAAAACCGGCCAGGACCTTGCCCTGGTAAAGCCGGCGCACCTTGCGCGCCCCATGCTTCATTACAATGGACTGCCCCATGGTTATCTGCCCATCGCCAGCCATGGTCACCCTGTCGCCCCGGCGCGCCACAAGAATGGTCGTACCCTTTAATTCCATAAGTATTTCCTTGATTTTATAAACCCGCTTCTTACCAATATTCCTTGCGCTCTTTATACACAGCGTCAAACTTCTCCAAAGCCATCCGCTGGGCCTGGGTAGCGGCGTATCTTTCTACCCGGTCGCGGTTTGCTTTGGTTTGCTCTTTATCGTTGGAGTAAAGGCTGCTGTAGGCAAGATGCAGATAGGCATCAAAATTTTTTCCCTGCATGCCCAGAAGGCGGCCATAAAAATAATGTACCTCTTCATCTTCCGGCAAATACCGGAGAACCTCCCGGAACTCAGATTCAGCATCTGACAGGAATCCTGTTTCCCCTAATATAAGTGCATTATAAAATCTGGCAAGGTAATCATTTGGGTTCATCCTGACCGCTTTCCCCAGATATTCCTTTGCCTTTTCCGATGATCCCGGTCCTCCCTTGCGATATTGAAAAATGCCGGCCTCGCGCCAAACCAAAGGCTCCTGGGGCCCGGCCTTCATCGCGGCTTCAAAAGCCTGGTTGGCCTCGCCAACCTTGTTCAGCCTTGAATATAGAATGCCCTTGCCCATCAAATTCAGATATTCGGGATTTTTTCTGTCTAATTCGAAAAACCGAAGGGCGCTTGTGGGGTCAGAATATTTGGCCCTGACCAAAGTCTGGATGCGCACAAACCTGCGGTTGTCGTCCTTCCGGTTTTGCACGTCAGCGGGCATGGAACTGACTCTGGAGGACATGTCGGTAATACGGCTGGTCACATCGGGGTGAGTGCTCAAATAGCTGGGAATGCCTGAAGAGGTGCGGCTTTGGTCACGCCGGATTATACTGAACGCTCCGGGCATGCCCTGCGCTGCATATCCGGCCTTTACCAGGTAGTTAAGCCCCACCTGATCGGCTTCAGATTCGTCCTGGCGGGAATAATTCAGCATGGCCGCCTGCCCTAGCGCCAACGGGGTGGCTATTCCCGCCCCTCTGGCGTCTTTGCCCATGAACATGCCGCCCAAAGCCAGAAGAACCGAAGCCAGGCCAATTAACTGCGAGCGCTCGATACTTCCGGCAATGTGGCGCTGGGTTCCATGCGCCAGTTCGTGGGCCATTACCCCAGCCACTTCAGATTCGTTTTCCATGGCTAGAATAAGACCGGTAAACACAAACAGATGCCCCCCGGGGCTGCAAAACGCATTTATCTGGTCAGAACGCAGAACGTTCACATCAAACTCGAACGGCTGGGGAGGGGCAACAGCAATAAGCCGCGCGACAATCTCCCGAACATAGCCCTTAACTTCCGGGTCTTCGATTATGGGCAGCCGCGACTTGATCATTATGCTGAACTTGCGTCCCAGCTCCTTTTCATCGCTCACGGTAAATTTTCCAAAAGCAAAAGCAGTGGAAGATAACGCGGGAAGCAAAGCAAGCTGGGCGCAAATCAGCCAAACCACCCAATTTCTGAGATGAAACTTTAATTTATAAAGGCTGGAAATGCACATTTTAACCTCCCGAATGAGAGTTGTGCTCATCAGCTGGACCATTTCACACTTGAAACGCTCGGCAGGGATTTGTCTTCAAATCCTTGCCGCCAAATGATTGCAGGGCGGCTTTGCC
>CAZDJL010000016.1:0-1259 GCA_964505745.1 uncultured Desulfovibrionaceae bacterium
GGCTGGGCCTATATTGCGGGAGGCTTGATTCTTTTGTCAATTGCCATGGATGTTCTGTACAAGCATGGTGTTTTCAATATTTAACCGGCTTTGACTTCATGTTTGGCGTTACAGCCAAGCCAGGGGCAAAACGCCAGTATTTCCTTTGTAAGTGAAGGCTGTGTCCCTTCTTCCCCAAGCTCGTAAACAAGAATGGGCGCTTTCAGCTTTAAGCCTGGGCGCCCGTTTTTTACGGCTTTAAGCAGAATCAGCCCGCATTCCTTGTGCGCGCGGGCCTGCAACGGTTGCAGCAGCTTTGGCTCCAGCTTGTATTTTTGAAGCAGAAGAAACAGTTCGGCCAACCTTTCGGACGAAAAAATACAATAGAACCCACCCTGGTTTTTCAGGGCGAATGCCGCGGCCTTGATGAAGTCCTCCAGGCAGGCGTGGGACTCGAACAGGGCGCCAGTGCGCATTTCCCGTTCGGGCAGGCGCCCCTGGTTCTTTCTTCTGAAAGGGGGGTTGGAAACAACTGCATCAAAGCTTTCAGGCTTGAGGCAGCTTTTGGATATTTTTTTAAGATCGAGAGCCATCGCCCGGTAGCGTTCTTCAAGGCCGAGCATTTGTGCGTTTTCCTGCGCGCATTTTATCAGATCCGGCTCAATGTCTACTCCTGTTGCCTCCGCCTCCGGCCTGTTGAACAGAAGGCCAAAACCCACCACTCCGCACCCGCAGCCCAAATCAAGTATTTTCGATTTTGGGGAGGGGTTTGAAAAGGCGGCGAGGAGCAGTGCGTCTATGGAGAACCGAAAACATCCTTCAGGCTGGTTTAGCCCGCGGGGGTAGTATTGGCGTCGTTTGTTCACTTCATAATCTGTCAGCATATAAAGAATTTTAGATTTTTATGTCTTGCTTGGCAAGGGTATTGAATGAGCAAATTTAAAAATAGCTGGATTTTTATAGGATTACAAGCTACACTTTTAAGAAATGTAAACAAAACAGCTTTTGTGTGTTATATAGGATATACCGGAGCTGTAGTTAAAAAAATGTTTGCAGCCATCCCGTCATTGGTTTTCAGTTTGCCTGTTGGGAGGAGAGATGAATCTGCCGCCAAATCCTGTAAAAAAAAATATGCGGATGCCGATTCAGGTTACTGTAGCCGTGGTGGCTTTTTTGTGGACTGCAGTACTGCTTCTTTTTCTCTGGTTCAATATAAAAAATACTTACAACTATGTTGATGAAACCGCGCGTATTCAGGCGCGCACGGCCATTGAAAAAGA
>CAZDJL010000016.1:1359-5271 GCA_964505745.1 uncultured Desulfovibrionaceae bacterium
TTTTGAGCCTTCCCGGATTTGAAAACTACAAGCCTGGAGATGTTTGGGGAGGGGCGAGCGTGTCCGTGCCGATGGAGCCGCTTATGAAACCTGCAAATCATACTTTGCAGATGCTTTTATTCAGCTATGGCTTTTTGTGGGTTCTCGGACTTGCGGTGCTTTTGCTGAGCGCCCTTAAAATATTCAAACACGAGCGCAACCGGGATACTGCGGAAAGTGACCTTCTCAATCTTAAACTTGAGCTTGAGAAGCGTGTGGAGCAAGGCGTGGCGGAAGTGGAAAAAAGACGGCAGGCCTTGCAGACGTTTATGGATTATACTGAAGCTCTGGTTTACCTTAAAGACCTTAACTACCGCTATACAATGGCCAACAAGAATTATGAGCTGATGGTAAAACCCTATGCTGAGCTTGAGGGCAAAACCTATGAGGAGGCCCGTCCGGAGTATCAGGAGCTTAACGATAAAATCCGCATTTATGAAGAACGGGTTGTCTTGACCCATCAACCGGTTCATCCGGAGGAGGTGTTCAGCCTGGATGATTCCGGCCGCCTTTACGCCGCGGCCCTTTTTCCGGTGCTGGACGGCAACAGCCAGCTTGATGGCGTAGGCGGAATGTTTTTTGATATCACACAGCGCATTCATATGGAAAAAGCCCTCGTGCGGGCCAAGGAAGAAGCTGAAGGCGCGAGCAAGGCAAAAAGTCATTTCCTGGCCAACGTGAGCCACGAGATCCGCACGCCGCTAAATGGGGTCATCGGCATGGCGGATCTGCTTTTACGCACCCAGCTCAGCGCGGAACAGGCTTCCATGGCGGCTACAATAAAGAGCGGAGGCGACAGTTTGCTGATCGTGCTGAATGATATTCTTGATTTTTCCAAGATAGAGGCGGGGAAAATGTGCCTGGACCCTGTGCCGTTCAGCCTGCGCGATGTGGTTTTTGATGTAGCCAAGGGTTTCGCTCCGGTGGCCTATAAAAAACGTCTTGAACTGATTGTGCATATCGCCCCGCAGGTTCCCGACCATTTGGTGGGGGATTATGTGCGCATTCGCCAGATGCTGCTTAATCTGCTAAGCAACGCAATCAAGTTTACGGAAGAAGGCGAAGTGACGATTACCATCCGCACTTTAAGCCAGGAGGCAAACCGGGTCTGCTTGCGCATCAGCGTTACCGACACGGGAATAGGCATTCCTGCCGAGAAGCAGGAACATATTTTTTCCGCTTTTGAACAGGCAGACAGCTCAACGACCAGGAAATACGGAGGCACCGGTCTTGGCCTTGCAATTTCGGCCCGGCTGGCCAACCTGATGGGTTCGGAGCTGCATCTGGAAAGCCGGCCCGGATTTGGCAGCACATTCTGGTTTGACTTGGAGCTAGAATTTTCAGAAGGGGATTCTCCGCCCAGGCCTGCGGTTTCAACCGAACTGCTCAAGGGAGTCCGGGTGCTTGTGGTTGACGACAATCAGACCAACCTGCTTATTATCGCCGAACAGTTGAGGACTTGGGGGATGGAAGTTGAGAAGGCCCAAAGCGTAAATGAGGCCATGAGTCTTTTGAGCGTTGCGGCGAACAGGCGCTGTGATTTTTCCCTTGTGCTCACCGACATGCAAATGCCCGGCAAAGATGGGATGGACTTTGTTTCGGAAATGCAGGCAAAACCTTTTTTGCGCGACATCCCTGTGGTTATGCTGTCTTCCGACGACCTGATGAACAACTCAATGCTGGCTACCGCCCTGGTTGCAAGCCTCACCAAACCAGTGCGCCCAGGCGAGCTGATGCGGGCAATTGCTTCTGCGCTTGGCATTTGGGAGCGGTTCGACATAAACCTGATTCAGCAGAAAGCGGAGGAGGGCCTTAAACGCACATCGCACATCAGCTTGAAAGTGCTTTTGGTTGAAGACATGGAAATGAACCAGATTGTGGCGTCACACATGTTGAATAACTTGGGGCACAGCGTTGTGATTGCGGAAAACGGGCAGCATGCGCTTAACTTGATTGAGAAAGAAAAATTTGATTTGGTATTCATGGACATTCAGATGCCGGTTATGGATGGAGTGCAGGCGGCAAGGAAAATTCGTGAGTGGGAAAAAGAGAACCCGGGAACCCGGCTGCCGATAGTTGCCATGACTGCCCATGCTTTGAAGGGGGACAAGGAGAAATACCTTGAATGCGGAATGGATGGCTACATTGCCAAGCCGGTGCTTTTAAACGAGCTTGCAGAGGTGGTGGATGGTATGATAGCCCGTTTTGGCCTTGATGGGGGACCCAATGCGAGTGGAGGGCCTACTGTTGCTTTGCACGGTTTGACGTACCGGACTGAATATGAAAAAATAGATGGCGAGAATCTGCCCGCCGGGGAAGATGCGCTCGACTATGACGTAATTGCCAAAAGTTTTGTGGGTAATACGGAATTGACCATTCAGAGTATGGAGATTTTTATCCGCGATGTCCCCGGGCTGATTGGAGACATCGGCGATGCAATTGACCGCAGGGATAATTCCGGCCTTATTGTAAGCGCCCATACCCTTAAAGGGATAGTGGGCTACTACAGCAAATCGGCTCCTTTTAAGGCCTGTCAAGATCTTGAAGCTTTGGGCCGTGAACAGAAATTACCGGAAGATCTGGTTGAGGTTACCAGGCAGGAATCTGTTGTGCTTGGAGAGATGCAGAAGCTGATTCAGAGCATGACGGATTATATTGCCAGGCAAACATAATTTTTTGGTAAATTGTTTGCCTGTATAACTGCAGTCCAATGTACGCTTCGGCTGCAAGGCCTATCCGGGGTCTTGATTATTATACTTGTAATTCAAACTTCTCAGGACATATGAATGCACATTCTGATATCTGAGGACCAGCCGGTCGCACGACTTATTTTGGCCACTCACCTGCATGACTGGGGATATAAGGTAACGGAAACATCCAATGGCATGGAGGCCCTGGATTGCCTCGTTTCCGGCAAGCTTGACATTGACATGCTTATCACGGACTGGAGTATGCCGGAAATGGATGGCTTGGAATTGGCCCGCCGGGTCCGCGCCCTCAGCGAATCTTCCAAATATATCTATATTATTCTGCTTACCGGGAAAGGAGCTTTTGACGATATAATGCAAGGCTTCGAGCAGGGCGGGGTGGACGACTATATTGTGAAGCCGTTTGAAGCCAGCGAGTTGCAGCAGCGCATTCAGGTGGGCAGCCGCGTTATAAACGCCGAACGATCGCAGCGTATTTATGGCCAGCACCTGGAATCGATTGTGCGCGAGCAGACAAAAGCCATTCGTGAAACTCAGAATGAAATAATCATACGCCTGTTTAACGCCTTGGAATCGTACGATCAGGAAACAGGCAGCCATGTAAGGCGGATCGGGCTGCTCAGTGCGTTCATGGGAAAAACTTTGGGATATCCGTCTGACTTTGTGGAGGCCATAAATGCGGCGGCCCCCATGCACGATATTGGTAAAATCGGAGTTTCCGGCACGATTTTGCTAAAACCGGGCCCCCTCAACCAGGATGAATTTGAAAAGGTCAAGCAGCACACTCTGATCGGCGGGAAAATCTTGTCGGGCTCATTTAACCCGGTTATCCAGATGGCGGAGAAAATCGCCTGCAACCATCACGAGAATTGGGACGGCACGGGCTACCCCAATGGGCTTTCGGGTGAGGATATACCCGTTGAGGCGAGGATTGTGGCCGTGGTGGATGTGTACGATGCGCTGATGTCAGACCGGATATACAGAAAAGGCTTGCCGGAAGAAGAGGTGCTGGAATTTATAAAAAGCCAGAGCGGAATCAAGTTTGACCCGAAAATATGCAGCACATTTATTGAGAACATTGATGAAGTGCGCAAGATTTGTGAAAATGCCGATGATATGGTTTCTGTTTTGAAAATGCTTTAGGGCGGATTCATTCTGAGATTTT
>CAZDJL010000016.1:5371-6820 GCA_964505745.1 uncultured Desulfovibrionaceae bacterium
CTGGCAAGAGACAACATCTCCATAACCGCTTCGTCATCAAGCTCAATCGCTTTTTCCAGGGCGTGGGTATAATCCTGCAAGGCTTCTCGCAACTGCGGGGTATGGCGGGCAATATTCATAAACAATTCGGCATCGTCTGTGAGCATGCTTTTGGCCGCGTTAAGGCGCCTTTGGAAGGACGGGGTAATAAACCTGTCCAAATCCGGCAAGTCGGCCGATGTGGAAAAATAGGCAAGATTGCTGATAAAGTTCAGGCCCTGAATGGTTGCCATCGCGCGGTCATGCTCATTTGCCGAGCAAATGAAGGTGGCGCAGCCTGCCTGCCTGAACAGTTCCTCAATCAGGCTTATGTGGCTGGGTTCTGCCCGCTTGCCGGGAACAATGGCCACTCTTTTCTCTTGGGCCGAGGTGCCGTTTTGCGGTAAGCGGCTGTCAAGCCTCTGGTCATTCAGTTGGATGTTTTCCATGCTTTCCGGGCCAAAAAGAGGGTGCGCGCCAACTACAGGAACCAGGCAATTCCGTTCAATAACCTCCATGGGAATCATTTTCACGGAACTGAAGTCTGTGACCACGCAGTTCGCCGGTAAATATGGCGCCACGCTTGTGACAACCTCCTCCAGTTTTTTTATGGGAACGCTGAAAATTACAATGTCCGATCCGGGTATTGTATTTTTAATCTGTTCTTCGGTAAGCCTGCTTCTTCCCTCCTCCAGGTCAAGCGGCCTCAATTCCTTGAATTTTCCCGCCCATAATGTTTTGAACAGAGTTCCCATCTGGCCCGAGGCCCCAATGATGCAAATGGTGGCAGTGTTGATGTCTATCATGCTGATTTCCTTTTGATTATTCGAGCAGCGTCAGGTAGATTTTTTCAAGCTTTTTGGCAATTACGGCCTGTGCGTATTCTTTTCCTGCTTTTTCCCGGCCTGCAAGCCCCATGCGCCTGGCCTCGCCGGGGTTGTCCAAAAGCCAGAGCACGGCCTGTGCGTATTCTTCCGCATCATTCACAACAAAGCCTGTTTTCCCATGCTCTACCAGCTCCATTTGGGCATTATCCCGCAGCCCTTCAGCGGGGTGGGTTATAACCGGAAGACCGGCGGCCATGGCTTCGGCAATTACCAGTCCGAAGCTTTCGCCAGTGTCGTTGGCGTGGCAGAAAACAGAAATTTCATTGAAGAAAGCGGCTAAATCAAGGTCATAGATAAATGGCGGCAAGAAATCAACCTGTTTTTCAAGCCTGTGCTCATGCACAAAGTCTTCAGCGGACTGGATGCCGCCTATAATTTTATATTTAAATTCCGGCTTGCGCGAGCATACTTCCGGCAGCCAGGCAACCCCAAGCCGGGACCATTTGCCGGGGTCCGCCCTGGACACCCTGCCTGCGAACGGGCGTGAGTAGTCTCTTTTTTCAGGCGAAACGGTGTTTTTGACTATGGTTTCATAGTCTATCGG
>CAZDJL010000016.1:6920-12428 GCA_964505745.1 uncultured Desulfovibrionaceae bacterium
AAAAGATCGCCTTCAATATAGGTGTCTATGCCGCTTTTTCGCAGGAGGGGAGCCCGCTCTCCATTCTCCAGGCTCAATACCACCGGAATGAACTTGCCGCGGTTCAGGCCGGTTGCCATGAGCTGCATTACTTTTTCTGTTCCACCCAGGCCCAGGGCCTTGACTATATGAAGCGCTTTAATCATCTTTCAGCTATAAACCAGTTGTCATGCGGGTTCAAGCAGGCCGGGGCGCAGTTTGAAAAAATCTCCGAGAAGGTAAAGGGAGCCGCAAATCAGCACCGGGCTTTGGAGGTGCTCCGGGAGGAGTCGTTCTGTTCCGGGGTTTGATGCGGTTGAGGCAGGAACTTTGTATGCAAGGTTCAGCGCTTCTTTAATATTTTGCACAGGCTGGGCCCTTGGGCCGATTTTTACGGCCAGTTCCTGCGGGCTGGCTGTGCGCGGGTTGTTTTCTACCGGAGGAACGTAGATGGGGCCATCGGTCCAGGTGGATAGTTTTGGCAATACCGTTCCAAGATTTTTGTCGTTCATGCAGGAAAAAATGATTGCCCGGGGGCGCAATCCGTAAATTTCCAGATTTTTTTCAAGCGCCTCAAAAGAATGGATATTATGCGCTCCATCCAGCAGTAATGGCGGGCGGTCGAACATGGGGCCAACCATTTGCATGCGGCCGGGAATATGCGCCCGTTTGAACCCGCGCAACAGGGCAGGTTTGCGCAAAATCCATCCGTATTTGTTTGCAAGCAGCGAAAATGCCGCCAGCGCAAGCTGGGCGTTTTCTTTTTGATGATATCCCATAAGACCAAGCGGATAATTGAATTTTTGCCCTTGTGCGGGTTTGAGCAGCTTGTTTCCCATTTCCAGGGCTTTTGCCTTTAAAACCGCAAGCACCGTCGGGTTCTGTTCCGCAGTAATCACAATCTGATTCGGTTTGATGGCCCCGGCTTTTGTTCCGGCGATTTCAGTCAGGCTTTCTCCCAGAATATTCTGGTGGTCGAAGTTGATGGGGGTGAATATTAAAATTTCGGCAGAGGCGGCGCTGGTGGCGTCAAACTCTCCGCCAAGGCCCGCTTCAAGCACGGCAAATTCCACGCCGGCCCTGCAAAAGGCCACCAGGGCAAGGGCGAAAACAAATTCAAAGTAGGTAAGGGCATCTTGCGGTTCTTTGCTTTGAACGGCATCCACAATATTGGCGCAAATCGTCCATTCTTCTTCAGGCAGCATGCGTCCGCTTACCAAAATGCGTTCGCGCATGGTCAAAAGATGGGGAGAAGTGAACAGGCCGTCTTTTATATTGTGGGCTCCGGCAATAGATGCCAGAAAATGGGATGTGGAGCCTTTGCCGTTAGTGCCGATAACCTGGGCCGTTTTGAAAGGGTATCCTTCAGGAAAAAGAACGGCCAAGGCCTTTTGTATCCGTTTCAGGCCAAAATCCATTTGAAACAGGCCAAGGCCAGCCAGATAGTTTTCAAGTTCAGGGTAATTTGCAAACCGTGAATTTTGGAAATATCTCTCAAACATAGGTAGCTGTTCTTATCCTTATCAAATCAGACTGACTTTGGAAGGCCGGCTTGAGAAGCGGGCGATATTGTGCTGTCAGTCATAGGCTCGTTTTTATCTTTAAATTATAAAGAAGATAAAAGGAACCGGTTATTTGCTTTGCAACGCCCGAACAATTTATGGAGGCGGACGCTGTCTGCCGTTAAGCTCCAGTTTTAAAGCGGGGCAGCTTTGGAGCATGTCTGATATTGAAATTGAGCCTCTGGATTTTTAGCATCAATGTTCTGAAAAGTCTTTGGTTTGGGCATGAAAAAGCCGCGGCCCGGCGGGCCGCGGCTTTTTTTGAATGAATGCTTAGTTGCCTGATTCTGTCATGATCTGGCGCATGATCGCTTCTACAAGATCCTGATTTGCGTTGTCATGATTTATGACGCTTACGTTTATGGTTTGATCAATATGTGAGAAGTCTCCGGCTCCAGACTGGTCAATTTCAATTTTGACCTTGCTGTCGCCATCCAGCGACACTCTCATATAATTGTCAACTTCATCCGGATTGATGCTTGCCCAGTCTAGCACGCTTCGAAGATCGATGCGGTCTCCTTTATGGGCGTCATCTCCGCTTGCGTCGGCAAGTTTGAAGTCGAGGATGGAGTCCACGCTGCCGTCCAGGTCATTCTCGCGCCACAGGAAGATGTTGTTTCCATCTCCGCCGGTCAGGGTGTCGTTCCCCGCTCCGCCGATCAGGATGTCATCTCCAGTTCCGCCAATCAGAATGTCATCGCCTGTGCCGCCAATCAGAATGTCGTTTCCTGCGCCGCCTTCCAGCAGGCTGTCAACGTTTTTGGCGAGCATGTAGTCATCTCCAGTTGTTCCAGTGAGATGCTCTACAGGATTGCCTTCATGCATCTCATTGGCAGTTCCGCTGCCAACAGTGGCGTTGAAGGCAAAGCCGTTTTCAGTGGATTCAATTGTCGGCTGGGCCAATGCGCTCGTGGCTTCCACGCTTTCGATTTTAATGTCGTAAGTCGCGGTGTTGGTCACTGGTACTTCAAAGCTCAGGTCGCTCAGGTCGTACCCGGCTTTTAGGGTTACGACCATGTCTCCATCGCCGTTGATGAAGGCGTTCACGTCAGTTCCGGCAAGCCCGCTGGCTATGCCCGCTTTTTGAGCGGGAAGCAGACCGTCCAGGTTCACTTTGAAGGTGAGGTCTTCAAACAGTGAAGACGGGTTGTAGCTTGCGCTGGCCGCCAGTGCGATGGTGAACATCATGGTCTGCTGCTGGCTGTCGAACTCTGCGGCTTCCATAGACAGTTTGAAGGTGTCATTGCTAAGAACCGGAACGGTTTTCGAGTCGCTGACGACGTCTTCAAATACCGACTGGCCGTTGTATATTCCTCCGTTATAGATGATATCCTTCACCTCAACGCTGATTTCACGCCCGGCAACCGGCCCGTCCACATCTTTGGGGTATACGGTAATGGAACCGCTGCCGCTGGCGCTGGCGCCATTAGTATGAATTAACGCTCCGTTCAGGACAAGAGGATCAGAATCGGTTGCTTGTACCGTGTAGGTGGATCCGTTAATCAATACCTTGTCGCCCTCCATGAGGCCGCCTATCTCAAGCACTGCAAGCACGTTTGTGGCTGCCGGCAGGTCGTTCCAGATGCTGGGCTCGTGCGAGCTGTAGGTGAACACCAGGCTGCCGCCTTCTGTAATTTCGTTGGCGTTCGAAATTACAGCAAATGCGGGGCCGTCATCCGCGCCTGTTTCATCAACGATGGTCCAGTCTGTGCTGTTGGGGCCTGTAGCTCCAGAGCCGCTCGCCACTTCAATGCCCTCGTAGGCGTCTGCGCTGGGCGAACCGGTGATGCCGATTACGAAGTCGGGGTTATTGGCAAGAGCGTTGTCTCTCACTTCAATTTCAAAGCCGATTTCAAACTTGCCGTTAGCCGGGATATTTGTTCCGGCGGCAATTTCTATGGTGTAGTAGCCCGGCTGCGACGCTCCCACAGGGGTCACGGTCACGCCAGCAGGCAGGTTCGACAGGTCAACATCATACGGTTTTCCGTCCGCTCCCAGAGGAAAGCGGAACTGGAATGAGATGGCCCCGTTCTCAGATCCCTGAACCGTGTCCGGGTCGCCGGGCAGGTTGGGCATCTGAATGATGATGGTGCCTGCCACGGTGGAGCCTTCCACTATGTGCTGGCTGGCATCCAGGCTGTTGGGGTCAAGGGCATAGGAAACCGCGATGCTGTCCCAATCTTCCTGGGCTTCGTCCTGCACGTTTACAGTCACGCCGTTGCCCGTGCGCTGTATTTCCCCGGAAACTTCGAGGTTTTCCTTGGCATCGGCAATTTTTTTCTCCATGCCAGCATCGCCGCCAGGATTTTTGTAAGTTACCTCAACTGTGTAATCTCCCTTGATGGGCAGATCCAGAAGCTCTATGCCGCTGCCGCTTGCAGTCCATTCACTTGAAGTGAACGTCTGTGAGCCGCCCTGCCATTTTACCACAATTGTTTGTACAACATCGGGGTCAACTTCACTTACGGTAATCAGCATGTCGCCTGCCACAGAGCTAAGGGATCCGGTGGAGGTGTCGTGGCTGAGCTCAAAAGAGGTTTTGCCTCCATGACTGCCCAAGGCGGCGGTTTCGCTGAAGAACTCGGAACTGAAGGTGGGAAGCGGGCCGAAGTCTATTTCGCCTCCATTTATGGTGACTCCAACATTGAAGTTGTAGTCGGTGTCCTTGATGGAGTTGTCATATATCGGGAACTTCACTTCAAGGTCGTTGTTCAAAGGAGCCATGTTAGCCGGGGGCACAGTCATTTCAAGCTTGCCCGCGCTGTAGCTGATCACCAGGCCGGCCGGCGCCGGGCTGGGCTGGCTGATGCTGTTGGAATTGAGATCGAACTGGACTTCGGTGCCGTCCGGCAGTTTGATCATGATTATTCCGTTGGTGTCCATCTGGGCTTTGGTGGGGTCTATTGTGAATTCGAATTTCACGTCTTCACCGGGAGCCATTTTGCCCGCGTTGTTGAAGGAAACCGATATGCCTGCGTAGTCGCCTTCCGCCCCGTTTATGGGTTCGATGTTGGCCACATATCCGTTCATGTCGTCAACTACCGCAACCTCTTTCGCACCGGAGGAGCTGCCGTGAATGGAGGTTTCGCTTCCATCTGTGCTTACAAGCTCAAGCTTGAAGGTTTCGCCCTTTTCAGTAATGGCATCGTTTCTGGGCGTAATGGTGAATTCGCCCATTGCGGAACCCTTGGGCATGGTCAGGACGATTTCATAACCTCCGCCAATGGGCTTTACATCGAAGCCGGCATTGGCGCCGGAGGACCAGCTTATGCTGCCGTCCGGATTGATGGTGGCAGTGACGCCATTATAGGTAATGCTCTGGATGTCGTCTTTCACAACCAGGCCGCCGCTTCCTGCGGTGAGCCGGAAGGTAAGCTCCACATCTTCTTGCACTACCTGACGGATGCCGTCATTTTCCCTGGCCCAGCTGTCGAATTTGACGGTGAAGTTTGAATTCTCCTTCACACTGCTGGACATGTGCGTTTTAATCCAGGGGCCGTTGATTGTGTCGACAATAGTCACTTCGCTCGTGCCGCCGGAGTCAACAATCTGGCCAACCAGACCGGGCTGGTCGTATATCGGGTCGCCGTTCTTGTCGGTGCCCTGGTCCTTCGGCTTCACGCCAATCTGGAACTTTTCATCGCCTTCGGTAAGCATGTCTTCGTGGATGGTCACTTCAAAGTTCACAGTGCCGTCCGGTCCGATTATCATAACTTTATCGCCGCTGTAGTCGTGGCTGTAAGTGGCGTCGCCATCGCCCACATTTCCGGCAGAGGGGGTGTATATGATGTCAAATTCCACCTGCCCTGAAGGCTTGGCGATGATGAGGTCATCCAGGTTATTTTTCCAGTCGGCAATCACATGGCCGTTGGCGTCAATGGGCTGTCCCTGTGCAATCACCAAAATCAGTTTGGCGGTAACGTCAAGG
>CAZDJL010000017.1:0-12273 GCA_964505745.1 uncultured Desulfovibrionaceae bacterium
CCACCTGAGGAACCTGCAAACCAATTTTCCGCTCGTGGTTAACCAGTATCGGGCCCGTCAAATTCATCACTGTTTCTTCCGGCTTGTTGGGGGGAATGAACACCGTCACCAGAACGGTGAGCTGTTCACGGTTTTCCACCTGAAGTATCTTTTGTTCGGCGTCTCCAATCTCAATCAGATATTCAGGGTAAAAAGTGTAAGGATCGGTCACTAAAAGGCCGACATTGGGGCTCTTCGTGCTTTGCAGCATAAGAAACGGCAAATCTTCCCGCATTTGCAAAAGCGTGAATTCATGCTCGCTTTCAAACCCAATCAGCCCGCGCGGGAAATGGACAACTTTATCCATTGATATTTTCTGGCTGCCAAGCCTGGTCTCAACTATTTTTTCCATAATTTTGTCGCTGCCAAAAAGTCTGTTTGGCTGGTCTGTATGGCCAGCCGGTTCTGTTCACGAATACGCAGGTACACTTCTTCACGGTACACAGTCATGTCGTCGGGCACGGTCAAGCCAAGCTTTATCTGCTTGCCCTGCACCTCCAGAACAGTGATTTTTATGTTATCGTCGAGATAAATGCTCTCGCCCGCGCGCCTGGTCAATATCAGCATTACATGCTCTTTCTTAAAATTGTTTACCGCAATCTTATTAAATAAAATTCAAAAGGCTGAGCTGCATCAGCATTGAAGAAGACTTGAGCACACTTTGGTACACAAGCTCCTGCTGGGCGATTTTAGTCATCAGCTCAACGAAGTCAACATCTTCAATGTTGGACAACGCCTGGGTTTCAGAGTCGCCGATCGTTTGCAGGGTCTGTGTGGCCGTTGTGGCCCGGTTCAGCCTGCCGCCCACATTGGCGTCGGCGGTAAGAATGATGTTGTGCGCATCCTCAAGCTTGGCCAGCTCCTTCTGGAATCCTTCCTGATTGTTGTTCTCGGCAAATGCAATCAAGCGCCCCATCGTTTCCAGCAGATTGCGCCCGTCGCCGTCATAAACCGGTTTGGCGTAATCATCGGTAGAATTGGGGTCGGGGTCCTGATAAATGCCGCCAAAAATATTTTTACCAATGTTGTTTATTGTCAGGGTCTCGCCCTGGGCGATATTCAGCTTTATTTCAGCCCGGCGTGAACGGATGAAGAACTGATCCCCGGCAACAGGGGTGCCGCCGGACAGATCAAGGTTCAGATAGCCGCCAGGAACCAGCACCCTCGCTTCAGTGCCGTTTATATTGGAGGTGTTTCCTTCCTTCCATGTGTTGCCCGCATCCGTGCTGTATGAATATGTAATGGCTCCGCCGCCGACATTGTCCACCCGCACAGCA
Organism: uncultured Desulfovibrionaceae bacterium; assembly: GCA_964505745.1. GTDB lineage: Bacteria > Desulfobacterota > Desulfovibrionia > Desulfovibrionales > Desulfovibrionaceae > RGIG1962. The sequence continues at coordinate 1,317 of CAZDJL010000017.1, forward strand.
ACTTCGCGCGAGAAAGTGCCTTGCGCTGTGGCCGCCGCTCCGGAAGAGCTATAGGAGTCGACCCATATCTGGTCTTCGTCGTCTCCCATATATTTGGCGGTGGGATAAACCCAAAGCCAAGATCCGTTTTCATTCTCATTCAAATTATCGGTGTCCACAGCGGTTACACTTTTCCCGTTGGAGTTGTGCATGGTTACGATAACCCCGCCAAGATCAAGCTCATTGTCCCCCGCCGCCAAGGTTCCGGTTTTCCATGTGCTGCCGCCGTCAGTGCTGTAGCGGTAATCCAATGCGTCTGTTCCTATCACCCCGTCGCTCAGAAACTGGACTACGGCACTACGGCTGCTGTCTCCACTCACCTCATACTCGACCCCATTAAGATTTTCATCATAACTCATGGCATTCAATGCCTTTTCATACGGGGCAGTTCCGGTTTTATGCCCGGAGAAAATATATTGGCCGTTAAACGAGGTGTTTGCCGCCACTATAAGCTGTTCGTAAATCTGCCGCAGCTGCGTGGCAATCTGATCGCGGTTTTCGCTCGACACCGTGCCGGTAGAACCTTGCAAATCCTTGGTTTTGGCATCGATAATCATTGTGCTGACCTGCTGCAAAACACCATCGGCAAGCGACAGCCAGCCCTTGGCGGTGCTGGCGTTGGCCGAATAATTATCTATGCTGGTAAGCGAAGCCCTCAGGCTGTAAATATTCGCGGTGCCTGCGGGATCATCGCTGGGCCGGTTCACTTTTTTTTCAGTGATTGATTGCAGGTTGGATTCCTGAAGTGCAGACAGAGCCCGGTTGCTGTAATTGATAATATTGCTGTACATCGTGCGCTGGGTAACCCTCATGGCACTCCTCCTAACTTAAAAATCTATTGCTTGAGCCCAAGCAGGGTCTGGAACATCTGATCGGCTGTAGTGACCAGCTTGGCCGCAGCTTTATATGAGTTCTGATACTTTATAAGCAGGGTAAGCTCTTCATCAAGGTTTACGCCGGAAATCTCCGCCTGCCTGGCATCCAGGTCGCTGGCAAGAGTGGCTTCATATTCCCAGGTGTAAGATGCTTTTCTGGTATCGGTGCCAACCTTGCCCACCAGGGTTCCATAATAGCTCAAGAGAGTGGTTTCAGTGCCCTGGCTCATGCCTCTGCCCGGAATCCACACATTTTTGTCGGTAAGGCCGGAAATAGCCCGGGCAACATCGTTGTCTCCCACGTTCCCTTCAAAGGCTCCGTTGACCGCTCCGGCGCAAAGCTTGTTGCTGTTCTGGGAAACAGTTTCATTTATGGCAATATTCGCGGAGCCGTCGCCGGCAAAAAAGGTGTTCAGGCCAAGCGCTGCCATCAGACCGGAGGTGTCCCCGCCAACCGCAAATTTATAGTCGGATGAAGTGGTGTTGATGACAAGCTTGTTATCCTGAATGCTTGCCGACAAATAGCTTCCGAAAGTGTTGTTAATGGCGTCCCGCACATCGTCAAGGCTATGCACGCTGGGATCGAAATTGGCCCCGCCGCCAAAATCAAGGCTGCCATATGAAGACGAAGTCGCAAGTTCTCCGGACGCGCTGTCGTAAATATAGAACATCACGTTACCAGACTGCAGATAGTCATGATACGCCAGCCCGGAAGTATAGCTGCCCAGAGCGGTGCTGGTCTGCTGCACGCCATAGGTTCCCTGCAAATAGTCGTTTTTAACCGTTCCCACACCCTGAGAATGTTCACGGTTAACCTGCCAGATCAGGTTTTTGGCAAAACTGTCCAGCTGTTCACGGTAGTTGCCTATATCGTAATCGCGCACATAAAGGTACCCGGCAAGGCTGCCTCCGGTCAGACGTCTGCTGTTCTCCGATCCGTTGCTCATCAACTGGGGCGAAATGTTCAGGGGTTGAGTTGTTGGGGTTACCCAATAGACCGCGCTTTTGGGAACAATTTCATAACGGTCGCCAGCGCCGAAGTTTCCGGTTCCGTCAAAGTAAATGTTCAAGCCGTCCACATCGGCCATATTATTGGCGTCGGTAGCGGTAAAAAGCTTGTCATTCCCGGTCTCGTCCTTCATCCAGGTGTTTCCACCATCAAGCGACACCCGGTATTGGGCCGTTCCCACGGAACCGCCGCTCACAAATTCCAGAGTATACTCGTTGTAGCTGGTTCCGGTGAATTTGGCTACGCCGTCGTAAGTGGAAACGCTTGGGTCGGCCAAATTTTTTTTCGACGTGGGCCCCTCAAACGAAAGGGAAAAAGCCGTGGTATTTTCAACCAGGGTATGCCCGGCTTTTGTATATATGGTATAATTTCCGCTTCCGCCGTTTACTATGTCCACGTCCACATAGCCGGAAAGCTCGCGTACCAGCTGGTCGCGCTGGTCAAGCAGCGTATTTGCGTTATTCTGGCCGGGAACGTCATAAATGTTTATCTGCTTATTCAGATTGGCTATCTGCTGCATAAGCTCGTTTATCTTCTCCACGTCCTGCTTTATATATGTATCTATGCGGCTCTGATAGGTGCTTAGATACTCCTCTGTCTGCCTGATGGTGGATGCCAGATTCTGCCCGCCGGAAATTACGTCTTCCCGCACGGGCTGCTTGCTTGGAGTTGAAGCCAAAGTTGACCAGGAAGACAAAAACTTGCTGAGCAGCGAAGAGATTCCATTGCTGTTGGATTCATTGAAAACGCTTTCCACCGACTGAAGCATGTTGTATTCGGACTTGGCCCTGGTTTGGGCAGAATTTTTCTGCAAGTAGTTGCGTTCCACAAAGTAGTCAAAATTGCGGAGCACCTCTTTGGTCCATGCCCCCTGCCCGATTTGGCCCGGAGCCAGATTGAGCGCATCACGCTCCACAATATTGGGCGTTTGCCGTGAATAGCCGGGAGTATCCACATTGGCAATATTATTGCTGACAATATGGATGTTGTTCTGCTGGGTCACCAGCGAAACATTGCCCAAGCCGAGAAGAGAGTTAATATTTGCCATTTAGCATCTCCCGGAAAGCAGTGCGGCCTGGGGGCGTTGCTTGTACATGGACCCTTTGGGGTTGTATGTTTCCACCCGCTCCGGCACGGCCTGCGAATACAGAAAATCCAGAAGTTCCTGCCCCTGATCCAGCAAGGAAAGCGAAAGCTCCGAATTCAGGGCCGACTGCTTCGCGCACGACTGTTCTGCCGCCTCAAGTTCCCCGGCAAGTTGAAGCACGCTGGCCTTTTCTTCCGGGGGAAGCATATGGGCGTACTCGGTAAGCCGGACGCCCTGCAAAATCCGGATTATTTCCTGGCGCTCATAGGTAAGCTGGCGAATAAGCTCATGAATGGAAAACTCGACAGACGCCACATCATCCATCCGGCGCTCGGTCAAGTAGGCAAATTCTTCCTCCAGCAAGGCGCCCAAAAGCTGCAGGCCCCTGGTCTGGCGATTCAAATTCCCATAAATCCTAGAATACATTGCATTCCTCCGCTTAATCCGCCACAAGGCGCAGGCGATATTTTGACGTAAAGAACAAAGCTTTTACACGGACAAGCCATAAATTACAGGCACATAGAGCAAATTTGCCGCCGTTACATTTTTCCAGGCCTATCTCTCCCCCTGAAGCCAAGCAAGATCCATGCCGTTTTCCCCAAATATCCGAAAACAATTGCAGCGTTTTTTCGGGGCCGGATTGCGAAAAAGGAGAAAATGCGATAGGTGAATTGATGCAGGACAACATTTAACCGACCCGAGGCATTTTCATGCTGCACTGGAAAGAATCGCTGCTTCCCCCCGCCGCCACGCTTCTTGACGTGATGACCAACCTGAACAAGACAGGCACGCGAATAGTCAATATTTGCGATGCCGAAAACCGCCTTATAGGCATCATCACAGATGGAGATTTGCGCAGGGCCCTGGTAAAGGGCCTTGGCATGGACACACCGGCAAAAGAGGTAATGCGCACCGACTTCAGCTTTGTCGGCCCCGAAGTTCCCGACCTTGCCCTGGCAAAAATGATGCGTGAAAAAAACCTGCTCCAGATACCTGTGCTGGACAGCCATAAACGCCTTGTCGACATTAAATTCCTGACCGATGTAATTGCAGCGGCCGAACGTGAAAACTGGGTGGTGCTAATGGCCGGAGGCGAAGGCCAACGGCTGAGGCCGCTTACAGAGAACACCCCGAAACCCCTGCTTGAAGTTGGAGGGCAGCCGCTTCTGGAGCATATTCTGGAATCGTTTTCCAGTTTGGGTTTCCATAATTTTTTCATTTCGGTCAATTACCTGGCCAATAAAATAATAGACCATATGGGCGACGGCTCCCGCTTTGGGGTCAACATCAGCTATTTGAAAGAAACCGAAAAGCTTGGCACGGCCGGGGCCCTCTCGCTTCTGCCAAAACCGCCTTCCGGGCCGCTGCTGGTTATGAACGGGGATGTTCTTACCAAGTTGAACTTCGCCGCCTTGCTGGATTTTCACAACCTGAACAATGCCGCAGCCACAATGGGAGTGCGTGAGTATAACTGGGAAATCCCCTATGGCGTAATCAAAACGGAGGGAAACAGGTTGACGGCGATTGTGGAAAAGCCCGTACAGCAGTACTTCGTAAACGCCGGAATCTACGTTTTATCGCCCGAAGCAGTGGCCCGCGTGCCAAAAAACAAAGGGCCATTTGACATGCCCACCCTGTTTGAAGACCTTATGAACCAGGGCCTTACAACCGCGGCGTACCCGATCAGGGAATATTGGCTTGACATAGGCCAGCCGAACGACCTTGAAAAAGCGAATCTGGAGTATGAAAAACTGTTTGGCGGAAAACCAAATGTACAAAAACAGTAAGATTCTTGGAATCATTCCTGCGAGGGGCGGCTCAAAGGGCGTCCCCCGCAAAAATCTGCGTCCGCTTGCGGGAAAACCCCTGATTGCCTGGACCATTGAAGCCGCACAAGGCTCCTCTTTGCTAGACAGGGTAATCCTCTCTTCTGAAGATGAGGAGATTATGGAAACAGCCCGGCGGCACGGCCTGGATGTTCCGTTCAAACGCCCGCCGGAACTGGCCCGCGACGACACGCCGGGCATCTTCCCGGTTTTGCATGCCCTTGAAATGCTGAGCAGCGAAAATTACACCCATGTTGTGCTGTTGCAGCCCACCTCGCCTCTGCGAAACAGCGAAGACATTGATGGAGCAATCCGGTTGTGCATTGACCGGGCCGCGCCCTCCTGTGTGGGCGTTTGCGAGACGCCGCACCCCCCCTGGTGGATGTTCGGCATGAATGAAGAAAAAAAACTTTCACCCATTATGGCGGCGAAGGATATCCCCTCGCGGCGCCAGGACGCGCCCAAAACCTACCAGTTGAATGGGGCGGTTTACGTGGCTGAAACCAGGTTCATCAAATCAAACAAAGGCTTTATCGGCCCTGAAAGTCTTGGTTTCGCCATGCCGGCCGAGCGGTCGCTGGATATCGACAGTGAACTTGATCTTGCGCTGGCGGAAAGTCTGCTTGCATCTCAATATGGGCAAACAGAATAATCAGCGCCTAAAATAGTCTCTTAATCGATGCCGGGCATATCGCCCCAAGAAGGGCCGGGCAATTTTAGCATTGCCAACCGCGTTTCTTTTAGATATGAAATGTGTTCGTTCAAGATACCGGAAAATGAAGTTCATTTGACCGCAAACAGGAGGCCTGCAATGCCTGGCCTTCGCGTTGCCCCTTTGCAACTTGTCAGTGCTTTTCCATCGGCCCTGCTGTTTGGCAGCCAGCGCAACAATTGGGAAAGTAATAAGGAGACATGGTATGTTTAAAATTTTCAAAACATTGTGCCTTGCCTTGGCGCTATCCCTGGGCGCAACCGCCGCTTCTGCGGAAACAATTAAAATCGGCCTCATGGGCCCTCTCACCGGCCCGTGGGCCAGTGAAGGCCGCGACATGGAACGTATTGTCCAGCTTATGGCCAATGAAGTGAACAATGCGGGCGGCATCAACGGAAACACTATTGAAATCCTTGTGGAAGATGACGGCGGCAACCCGCGCACAGCAACCCAGGCAGCAACCAAACTTACCACCCTTGGCCCGGTGGCGGTAATCGGAACATACGGTTCCGCTGTATGCGAAGCTTCCCAGAACATATATGATGAAGCAGGCATAGTTCAAATCGCCACGGGCTCGACCTCCATTCGCCTTTCTGAGAAGGGTATGGGCAAATTTTTCAGAACCTGCCCGCGCGATGATCAGCAGGGCCAAAGCGCAGTCAACGTAATTAAGCGCATGGGTTTCAAAAAAGTAGCCATTTTGCATGACAACTCTTCCTATGCCAAGGGCCTTGCCGATGAAATCCAGGCCGGGCTTGAGCAGAAAGCGGACAATGTAAAAATCGTGTTTTTCGATGCCCTGCGTCCCAACGAGCACGACTACAGCACCATTCTGACCAAGCTGAAAGGCATTGATCCGGATGTTATCATGTTCACCGGATACTATCCGGAAGCAGCCATGCTGTTGCGTCAGATGCATGGAATGAACTGGTCCGTTCCCATGATTGGCGGCGACGCAACCAATAATGCCGATCTTGTAAAAATCGCAGGCGCAACCGCTACCGGTTTTTACTTCCTCAGCCCGCCCCTTCCCGCCGACATTGATCCCGAGGGATCCAAGGCCTTCCTGGAAGCGTATGAAAAAGCATACGGCGCAACCCCCAACTCCGTTTGGGCAATTGCAGCAGGCGACGCCTTCAAGGTGCTGGTTGAAGCCATTCGCGCAGGCAACACCACCTCTGAGGAAATTGCCAACTTCCTGCATAACGATCTAAAAGACTATGTAGGCCTGACCGGAAAAATCAATTTCAATGAAAAAGGCGACCGGACCGGAGACCTTTACAGCCTCTACCGCGTGGATGAAAAAGGAAACTTCATAATTCAGAAGTAAACTGCAAAAACAGTATATCCAGGGGAGGGCGCAACAGCCCTCCCCTAATTTAAAAGCAGCCTCAAACCTCATTTCAAAGTCTTGGCTCCACTATGGAAGAATTTCTGCAACAACTGATCAATGGCCTTGCCGTGGGGGGCATTTACGCCCTTATAGCCCTGGGCTACACCATGGTTTACGGTGTGCTCAAACTGATAAATTTCGCCCATGGCGACCTGTTTACAATGGGTGCATATTTCGGACTCACCCTTTTAATCACCACAGGCATTGGCGACATGATTACAGGCCCGCTTGGCATTCTCCTGGTGGCGGTGATGGTCATGGGCCTGGTGGCGGTGATGGGCTTTCTGCTTGAACGGGTGGCCTACCGCCCGCTCAGGAATTCAGACCGCCTGGCTGCAGTCGTTTCCGCGCTGGGGGCTTCCATTTTCTTCCAGAACGCCATCATGCTGGTGTACGGCAGCGATGCCCAGGTATACAACATGAGCGTGCAGCCTTCCGAGCTTTCGCTGCCTGTTATGGGAATGAACATTTCAGCGTCCAGCATAATAATGATCGGAACCTCTCTGGTCCTGATGTGCGTGCTCTATTGGTTCATAAACCGCACCAGAACCGGGATGGCAATCCGCGCAGTGGCAAACGACCAGGCCGCGGCGAAACTTATGGGCATTGACGTGAACCGGATTATCTCCCTGGTGTTTATAATCGGCCCCGCCCTGGGGGGTGTGGCCGGCATGACCGTGGGAATGTGCTACGGCAAAATAGATTACAACATGGGCTGGACATACGGCCTTAAGGCGTTTACGGCCGCTATTCTTGGCGGAATCGGAAATATTCCCGGGGCCATGCTGGGCGGAATTCTGCTTGGAGTGGTGGAATCTCTGGGGGAAGCGTATATTTCCGGAGCCTGGAAAAACGCGATTTCCTTCTTTGTGCTGGTTCTTATTTTGCTGTTCCGCCCCACCGGGCTTTTAGGCGAGAGGGTGGCTGACAAATTATGAGCAAGAGCGCATCCATCGCCTTCGGCGTGGGCATTATGGCGCTGCTCGCCGTATGCCCGCTGTTCCTGAACAACTACTGGCTGCTTGCCCTGAACAACATCGGCCTTTATGCGATTCTCGCGCTGTCTCTGAACATCGTTCTGGGGCAGACCGGCCTGTTCAATATGGGGCACACCGCTTTTTACGCTGTGGGGGCCTACACCGCCGCAATTCTCAACACCAAGCTGGGCATTCCGGTGCTTTGGCTTCTCCCGGTATCCGGCGCATTAGCGGCAATCGCCGCCCTTCTGGTGGCCTGGCCGGTCATCCGCCTGCGCGGAGACTATCTGCTGATTGTAACTATCGCCCTGGTGGAAATACTCTGCATAGCCCTCGACAATGACATCATGGGCCTTACAGGCGGAACCAACGGAATTTACGGAATCAGCCGTCCGGTAATATTCGGCATACGCATATTCAAGGAATGGCAGTTTTTCTATTTGATCTGGGGATTTTTGGGAATTACCATAATACTCTTCTCCCTTCTTGAAAAATCCCGCTTCGGCCGGGCGCTGAACTATATCAAGCAAGACGAAACCGCTGCGGAAGGGAGCGGAATTTCCACCGCAAGCTACAAAATGATGGCCTTTACCTTTGCCGCCTTTTGGGCGGGAATGGCGGGAACCCTGTTCGCAACAAAAATGACCACGGTTTCCACCGGCTCATTCAGCTTTGCTGAATCAGCCATGCTGTTCGCATGCGTCATTTTAGGCGGGGCCGGCAGCATCAGGGGAGTTCTTCTGGCAACCTTCCTGCTCATTGGCCTGCAAACCGCGTTCAGCGAACTGAAAAGCTTCCGTCTTCTCGTTTTCGGGGCGGCCATGGTAGCCATGATGCTGATCAGGCCGCAAGGCATCATGCCACCCAAGCCACATAAATATAATGTGGACAAATTCATGTCCGACCTGCCAGAACCCGCCTTCTCACCCAAGGAGCAAACTTCCAAAGAGGTGAAAGGCATATGAAGACACTGCTTTCCATTCATAACCTGACCAAATCTTTCGGCGGGCTCGTGGCGGTGCATGGCGTTTCGTTCAACGTGAAGGCCGGCAGCATCATGGGCCTGATCGGCCCCAACGGGGCGGGCAAAACCACGGTGTTCAACCTGATTACCGGAAACTATACTCCCGACTCCGGCGAAATTGTGTTTGACAACAAAAACATCAAAGGCATGCCCCCCAATAAGATTGTTTCGCTAGGCATTGCCCGCACCTTCCAGAGCATCCGCTTGTTTCAGGGCATGACTGTGCTGGAAAACGTTTTGGCGGGCCGTCACTGCAGAATGAAATCCGGCCTGTGGGCCTCCCTGTTCCGCCTGCCCGGCCAACGCAAAGAAGAGAAAAGGGCAATCAAACGGGCCCTTGAGGAACTTGCTTTTGTAGGAATAAGCCATCAGCATTCCAACCTTGCCAAAAACCTTTCTTACGGAAACCAGCGCCTGCTGGAAATAGCGCGGGCGCTTTGCTCTGACCCGCGCCTGCTTATTCTGGACGAACCAGCGGGGGGAATGAACGACCAGGAAACAGAGCAGTTGATCGACCTGATCAGGGCCATCCGCAACCGGGGAATAAGCGTTCTTCTGATTGAACACGACATGGGCCTGGTCATGGAAGTTTGCGAAAAACTGATTGTGCTGGAATATGGCGAACTGATCGCGCAGGGAAGCCCAGAGGAAATAAAAAGCAACCCTCAGGTTATTGAAGCATATTTGGGGGTTGAAGACGATGATTAAGCAAATTTTATCTGTGCGGGCGAAAAGATGAGCGAGAAACAACTTGAAATAAAAAATTTGCATGTGAGTTACGGCTCTGTTGAAGTGCTTCACGGAATCAACATGGATGTTGAAAATAGCGAAGTGATCACAGTGCTTGGGGCAAACGGGGCGGGGAAAACAACAACCCTGCTCACCATCAGCGGGCTGCTCAAGCCCACCAAAGGGGAAATACTGTTTGAAGGCAAGCCCATTCACACAATTCCCAGCCACGAGATCGTGCGCCTGGGCATTGTGCAGGTGCCGGAAGGAAGACGAGTATTCGCCCCCCTCACAGTGCTTGAAAATCTTTATCTTGGCGCATTCACCAGCAAAGACAAAGCCAAGGACGAAGCTACCCTTGAGTGGGTGTTTGACCTTTTCCCGCGCCTTATGGAGCGCAAGGATCAGCTTTCCGGAACCCTTTCGGGCGGCGAACAGCAAATGCTGGCAATTGGCCGCGCACTGATGGCCCGCCCCAGGCTGCTTATTCTGGATGAACCATCGCTCGGCCTGTCCCCTATCCTGGTAAAGGCCATTTTCAACTCGCTAAAATCCTTCAGTAAAACCGGGGTAACGGTTGTTCTGGTGGAGCAAAACGCCAGAGCGGCCTTAAAGCTGGCCACCCGCGGCTATGTTCTGGAGCTGGGTAAAATCATCATGAATGATGAGGCGGCATCGCTTCTGGCCAACCCGGACGTGCAAAACGCCTACCTTGGCGGTAAAAAATAACTTTCCCCTTAATTTGCACACTTGCCTTTTTTGCTCAAATTGCTAGATAAAAAGTAAGCAAGTGAGAAAAAAATGGAAATCAGCGGTCTGCCATACCTCGCCAAAGCCCAGGAGGGCTTGCCCTATAATTCGATAGTGGCTACAGACAAAGCCTATCAGGTAACTCCTGAGGCTGTTTCAACAGCCCTTATGCCCGGCAATCAGGAATCGGACACCATGCGCCACACTCCCGCCAGCGAGGCCAGAAGCATAGAGCACCCAAGCACCCAGTCCGCATTGCCGCCGGTTATGTTTGACCCCGACAGCGGAATTATGCGGGTGGGAATGGACCGCCTCAATGAAAAAGTTCCGGAAGTGGCCATGCATGAGGGCAAAGGCTATATTTTGGACCATTGGGCCTGACAAACCGTAAAAAAAGCATCCGCTCCCTTCATGATTTCCGCTTCCCACGTGAATTTTCTGCTGATTCGGCACCCAAAATAAAAGAAAACACCTGTCTATCGCACTTTACGCTTGAGATTGTAGCTAAACGGTCGGCAAAGCCGCCCTACTACAAT
>CAZDJL010000018.1:0-11677 GCA_964505745.1 uncultured Desulfovibrionaceae bacterium
GGGGCGGGGCACGGCCTGGCTTGATACGGGAACGTTTGATTCCCTTCATCAGGCCGCCAATTATGTTCGAACCATGCAGGAGCGCCAGAGCCTGAAAATCAGCTGCCCGGAAGAAATCGCTTTCCGTTTGGGCTATATCAATGAAGACCAGCTCAGGGAGCTTGCCCATCCCATGCGCAACAACGATTACGGCCGCTACCTTCTGGAGCTTCTGGACCGGCACGTCATTTCGGATTTTTATGGTTAGGGGCAAAAAAAAGAAAGGGCTGCTGCCCCAAACGAAGCCAGCGCCATTGTTCACGCCCCCAAAGCCGGTTCATGGCAGGGGGGAGCAGGTGGAGATAGATCCGCTTGCCGGGCGGGAGTTTGCGCTGCAACTGGATGGCGTTTCACCCGGCGGAGAAATGTCTGCCAGCCTGGACGGAATGCATTTTTTTGTGGATGTGGGATGTCCCGGGCAAAAGGTGCTGGCGGAAGTGGAGAGAAGCGGAGGCGGCGCAGCCCATGCCCGGCGTATTCGGGTTCTTGAAGAATCTCCTTTTCAGACCGAAGCTTTTTGTGAATATTTCAGCATTTGCGGCGGCTGCTCCTGGCAGGAAATTCCTTATGGGCGGCAGCTGGAAATCAAGCAGGAGAATCTTGCCCATGTTCTGGCTAAAACCGCCGGAATGATGGAACCACCCCTCCTTCCCATTGTCCCGTCTCCTGAAATCAGGCATTTCCGCAGCAAAATGGAATTCGCCTTCGCCAACCTGAAAGCTTCTTCCAAAGAGGGAGAGGCCGCGGTGTTGGGCTTGCGCAAACGCGGCTCCCATGATGTTGTTGCTGTTGAGCGTTGCCCTGTGGCCAGTGAGGCGCTCGTTCCGGTGCTCAAAATTGTGAGAGACTGGGCGGCGCAAGCTGGCCTGCTGGCCTGGGAACCTGGCGGAGAGAACATAGAAAACAGGATTCTCCGTTTTTTGAACACCCGCACCTCTTTTGCGGGGCATGGCACGGCCGTGGAGCTGGTTACCTACCCGGCGCCCAATGCCGCCAAAAAAATCAGGCATCTGGGGGAAATTCTGCTTGATTGCGCAGCGGTCACGTCTTTTGCGCATATGACCAGGGAGGCCGGGGATAATCTGGCCATGGGCGAAAAGCTGGTGTTCAGCGCCGGAGAAAAATTTTTGCGTGAAAAAGTAGGCGGTTATGAGTTTGACCTTGCTCCGGGCGCTTTCTTCCAGACCAACATCGGCGTGGCCGGCCTGTTGCAGGACAAGGTTCTGGAACTGGTACGCGGGCTGGACTTTCCTGCTTCCGAAGAAAAGAGCGAGGCCTGGGATTTGTACAGCGGAGTGGGGGCGCTGGCTTTGCTGCTGGCTCCATTTTTCAGCCGGGTGGCGGGTTTTGAAATTTCCTCCTCTGCGGTTCTTTCCGCCCGGCATAACGCGGGCCTGAACGGTTTTGCCAACTGTGTATTTGAAGCTGGCGACGCGCAGCGGCTGATCCGCAGTTTTCCGGGCTCCCCCCAGCTTGTCGTGCTTGATCCTCCGCGGGCGGGGCTTGCCCGCGAGCTTGTCAAAACGCTGCTCATCAAAAACATTCATGCCCTGATTTATGTGTCTTGCAACCCTCAAACCCTTGCGCGCGACCTGAAAAGCCTGGGGGAGAAATATGACCTTGTTTCGGTTCAGGGCATGGACATGTTCCCGCACACACCTCATGTGGAGGCGGTAGCCTTGCTTAAAAGGAGACGCTGAACTCATGCTTTTTTCTTGCCAAGACCTGAGTAGGAGAATAAAATAACCTTTTTTCCCATTCAAACTAAAGAAGGCAGCAATGAGTTTAATCGGCATTTACAATCATCCCAAGGCGGCCCGCATGGCCTATTTCGGCCTCTACGCCCAGCAGCACAGGGGCCAGCAAAGCGCAGGCATAGTTTCCCGCAGGCTTCCCAAGGAGGAAGGCGAGACGGTGGAAGTGTTTGAGCATGTCGGGCTGGGCCTTGTTCCGGATGTTTTTCAGGAAGACGACCTGAAGCGGCTGCGGGGAAGCAGGGCCATTGGGCATGTGCTTTATTCGCGCAGCGGGTCGCCCACTTTGAGGGATGCCGAACCCTTCCGTGTGCAGCATCGCGGCCTCGATTTGTCCATTGCAAACAACGGGGCGCTTCTTAACGCCAAAACTCTGCGCTGCCGTCTGGAAAGGCAGGGCGCAATTTTCCATACAAACACGGATAGCGAAATTTTCGCCCATCTGATTATTGAATACCTTGAAAATGGCTCCAGCCTGCCGGAAGCCGTGACCAGCGCCTGCGCGCAGGCCCGGGGGGCGTTCTGCCTGCTCATTCTTGCCAACGATCAGCTGATTGCCGTGCGCGACTCGCTGGGAATCAAGCCGCTCAGCCTCGGACGCGTGGAAAAGACCGACACCTGGGTTATTGCCGCGGAAACTTGCGCCTTTGATCTTCTGGAGGCCGAGGTTCACCGCTCAGTTGAACCGGGCGAAATGGTTATTATCGACTCCTCCGGGCTGACCAGCCTTCGTTGGGCCGATTTGCAAAAGTGCAAGCACTGTGTGTTCGAGCTTGTGTATTTCGCCCGTCCCGATTCGGTTGTGTTTGGCGAGGAAGTCTATTCATGCCGCAAGCGCATGGGGTGGCAGGTGGCCAAGGAAGCTCCGGCAGACGCCGACTGCGTTATGCCTCTGCCCGATTCTGGAGTCTATTTCGCTTTGGGTTATGCTCAGGGCGCCGGGCTGCCTTACGAGCACGCCATGATCAGAAACCACTATATCGGGCGCACTTTCATTCAGCCTACCCAGGAAATGCGCTCGTTTGACGTTAGAATCAAGCTTAACCCGGTGAGCGGATTCATTCGGGGCAAGCGGGTGGTGATTGCGGACGATTCCATTGTGCGCGGAACAACTGTGCGCGGGCGTACCAGTCATTTGCGGGAATCCGGAGCCAAGGAGGTTCATTTCAGGGTGAGCAGCCCGCCGGTGAAGTTTCCCTGTCTGTATGGGGTGGATTTCCCTTCGCGCGAGGAACTTATAGCCGTGCATAAAAGCAGTGAGGAAATTCGCCAGTATATCGGGCTTGACAGCCTGCATCACCTTACCCTTGCCGGTTTGAAAGAAGTTTTGGCCAACCCTGACGATTTTTGTTATGCCTGTTTCGATGGCAAATACCCCATTCTTCCCGATGCGGAAGAAGAGGCCATGGCGGAAAATTGCGGGTGCTGCGTGGCCTGTAAATAACGGGAGCCGTGTTTTACTGTTATGTCTGATTTGAATGATACGCTTATAAGAGAAGGCCGCGAGGTGCTGGATATAGAAATAGACGGCCTCGCTTCTGTGCGTGACCGCCTGAACGGCAATTTCGCCAAAGCGGTTTTGATGATGCAGGCCTGCAAGGGGCGGATTGTGGTTACGGGCCTTGGCAAATCTGGTCTGGTTGGGCGCAAGATAACCGCTACCTTGTCATCCACCGGCACACCTTCGTTTTTCCTGCACCCGGTTGAAGGGGCGCACGGCGATCTTGGCGCCATCTGCTCAAGTGATTTGATTCTGGCCGTTTCCAACTCGGGCGAAACGGACGAATTGAACGCAATTCTGCCGTCCCTGCTCACTTTGGGCTGCAAGTTGATTTCCCTTACCGGGGGCGATAATTCTACCCTGGCGCGCCTGGCCCAGGTGAATATCAATTGCGCCGTGCCAAAGGAGGCTTGCCCGTACAACCTTGCTCCCACGGCCAGCACCACGGCTGTTCTTGCCGTGGGCGACGCTTTGGCCGTATGCCTCATAAATTGCAACGGCTTTACCGAAAATGATTTTTTCAAGGTACATCCCGGCGGAAGCCTCGGGCAGCGCCTCAAGCTGTATGCCCGCGATGTGATGCACCGGGAGACGATGCCCCTGGCCAAAGACATGGTTTCCATACGCGAGGCTTTGCGTATTTTGGATGAGGGCAAGCTTGGAGCGGTGATTCTTGAGGATGAACGGGGAATGCTTTCCGGAATTGTTACCGACGGAGATGTGCGCAGGGCTGTATGCCGGGGGAATCTGGATCTGGATCGCCCGGCCTCTGCCATGATGGTAGGCAATCCTAAATGCGGCCGGGAAAATCAGAGTGTTGCCGAGCTGATTGATATGATGGAGGCCAGTCAAATTACCGTTCTGCCCATTGTTGATGAGGCGGGAAGGCCTATAGGAATCGTCCACATGCATGATCTTCTGGGCAAAGGCAGTTTGAGCTTTTCGGCCCAGCCCCTGGCCTGATCATAATTTTACGCGGCCTTTCAGCCACTATTTTCCACATAAAATTCTACACCATGCGGGTGGCTTCAGAATTCTTGCCTGGGAGAAGACTTCCGTACAAGATGCCCCGGCGCGGCGAAATATTGTTTTGCTGCGCTGAAAAGATGTGCCTGGCTTTGTTTTGCCATCTGTTAAGCGGTAAAACCAGGAAATGCTGTTAATTTCTCTCGGGGAAGGGAATGGTTTCAGTCTGAAGGTCTTTACCATTGGCGGAAATTTTCAGGAGAAGGGACTTGATATCCTTCAAGGAAACTCCTTCAGGCAGGGGGAAAGCCGTATTCATGCGCTTGTAAAATTTTATCTGGAAAAGCATGTCATGGCGGGGAACGGCAATGTCGTGTATTTCGTTATCCTTGGTCATGAGGGAAAGCTGGACATTGCCGGCGAGAGTGACGCTGGAGTTTTCGTTATTCAGGTCAAAGGCGAGGCGTACGCTTTTGGGTGAACGGGCCTTGATCTCTACATTGGAAATCTTGGCCGGGGAGGCTTTGGCCGGGGCGTTTTCAGAGGGAGGCGGAGCGGACGGAGCGGGGGGGGCGGCTGCCTCCGTTTTTTCCCCTGCTTCCGGGGTTTCGGTGCTGTTGCCCGAGGTGGCGTTCACCGCATTGGGAAAAACGGTGGCCACCACTTCCTGGGTGTTTATTTCCGCCGTCTGGTTGCTGGAAGCTTTATTGTCTGGCGAGCCGGTATCCATTGGGGTCTGGTAGAGGGCGGCCTGTTCCGAGTCTTTTAGAAATGTCTCCACATTTTGCAGGCGTTCAAGCTGCATTTGCGCCTCGTCCAGGCTGGTGCGCAGTTCTGAATTTTCGTTATTTAAGGAAATGAACTTGCTGATGCTGTGGAATGAAAAAATGGCTCCGCCCACGATAAGAAGAATCAATAGCAAGCCGAAGATAAGCCCGAATTTTATTACCTGCGAGCTGATTCGCAGCCGGCGGACTTTCTGTGAAGAGTCGCGCATTATAATCAGGCTATATTTATCACTCATCGTTTGTCTGCAGCCTGCCACTCTTCCTGCGTAATCACCCAACCATCTCCCGAAGGTTGCAGGGTAAGAGTTTTAATGCCCTTGTCCTGGTATCCGCTGCTGTCTTTGTATACTTGCTCCATATCCGCCTGGATGCCTCCGCTTGAGGTGGCAAGCCTGATGCCGTTCAGCTCTACCTTGGCCGGCTTTTTGCTATTCCAGATATTCTGCTTGTGTTCCCGTATGGCGTTTTGGCTGTGCAGCTTTCCCTGAGTGGCGTTGGCGGAATAATATCGGGCATATTCTTCAATATTGCCTTTTTCCCATGCTGTGCGCCAATTCTCGATAAATCTTGTCAGATCCGGCTCTATATACTCAAGATAGTAGGCGGACAGGCCCATGTCCCGCGGTTCCCACTCCATTCCCACAATCAGCCACTGGCCGTCTTTTTCCTGCCAGTATAGGCGGCGCACCCCTTCTGTGGTCATGTTTGGCGCCCTGTAGAACTGATTGAACCAGGTTACCCAATAACCCGGACCCGGAAGCATATGAACGTCCGTAATGATTGTATGAATCCAGGGCAGACGCTGAAAAAGGCTTTTTTTGTTGGTTTTGAAGTGTTCAAAAGTTTCGTCCGGCTGGGCCAGGGAATATGACTGCCCGTGGTACAGATCGAACAGCTTGGCTGAACGGCCGGACCAGAGCTTTGCCCAGGCGTCCACCCGCTTTGTCAGGGTTTCAGCGATGGCTGTTAAATTTTCATTCTTGCCTATTTTTTTGTCAACACTGTCGGCAATGGTAACCGGATAGTTGAAGATAAGTTTGCTGCCGAGGGTTTCAAGGTCTGAAAGGTTGAGCGCGATGCACCCTTTGGTTTCAAGGGGAATTATGTCGTGCCCTTTTGAATGCACCCAGATGCCGTATCCCGTTTTCTGGCGCAGGCGGTCAACCGGGTTGGGGTAGTTTAAGGTGTAGGCAACTCCGCCATATTCATCAAAATCAAGCTGAGTAAGTTTGCGCCCCACGAAATATACACCTTCGGGGGTTTTAAGGTCATCTTGCATCTGCTTGTCGCCGGGCACTTTCCCTGTGGTGCAGGGGTATGTGGCCGACACTGCGAGCGGGCTGTGCTTGTTGAGCACATGCACTTGCTGCTCGTTTTTGTCAATCACCAGAAAACTTTGGGGGATCGCTTCCTGGTCTGCAAGCTGCATATGCCAGCCTTCGGCGAAAGCGCTATGGGGCATGGCAAGAAGCAAAAGCACAATCGGCAGGAAACTGAAAGCTGCCTGAGGAATAAATCTGCTGAGTCCGGTAAGCATATAACCATTTCCCCGGAGGTGAGGTTTCAATTTTTCGCCATATCCAAAAGTTCCCTGCGGTTAAACAGGGACTTTAACTCGTATCCAGCCTCCGCCAGTTTCTCGCGACCGCCTTCTTCACGGTCCAGCACACTGCAAATTTGAACGATTTCCAGGCCCACATCCTCTGCGCGCTTGCAGGCCGTCAAAATTGAACCCCCGGTAGTGACAACGTCCTCAAGCAAAACCACCCGGTCGCCTGAAGAAAAGTTGGCAAGCCCCTCAATATATTGATTGGTTCCATGCCCCTTCGATTCCTTGCGCACAATGAAACCGTTCAAGGGCTGTCCTTTTTCAAAAGAGATCACCGAGGTGGCGGTAATCAGCGGGTCGGAACCAAGGGTCATCCCCCCCACGCCGCATATGGGCAAGTCCTTGATCAGGTCAAAAAACAGTGAGCCGATGAGCCATGCTCCTTCGGGGTGGAGGGCTGTTTGCCGGCAGTCGAAGTAATATTCGCTTTTTTTGCCGGAAGCCAGGGTAAAGTTCCCTTCTTTATATGACTTCTCAATCAGGATTTTGGCAAGACGTTGTTTCAGAGAATGCATTCGTCCCTCAAAATTAATGGACCAACAGAATAAATGCAAAATGTCTGCTGGGGTTGGAGCTTAAATAAACGGGGCTGATTGAAAAAAGTCAAATCAACTCCACTATTTTCCTTTGTATGCCACGTTATCTGAATTATTACAATACTCGATTTAGGATGTCCTGCTCGTGGCGCAGGTAGTACTGGATGTCAAAAATAGCCGCAAGCTTGGCGTTATCCAGCCTTCCCGCTATCTCCCGAGAGCTTCTTACAAGTTTCTCAAAGTTTTGGGCGGTATTCCAGCTTTCCATTGCCAGGCGCTGAACCAGAACATATGCTTCCTGACGCTGCATTCCCGTTTCAATAAGGGCCAGAAGCACCCGTTGGGAGAAGAACAGGCCATGTGACAGTGCCAGGTTGCGCGCCATGTTTTCGGGAAGAATGCGCAAGTTTGCGATAAGGCCTGTAAGCCGGGCCAGCATGTAGTCAATCAAAATGGTGGTGTCGGGCATAATCACCCGTTCTACGGAAGAATGGCTGATGTCGCGTTCATGCCACAAGGCCATATTTTCCAGGGAAGCAAGGCTGTTGGTTCTGCAAAGCCTTGCCAGCCCGGTAAGATTTTCTGCGGAGATGGGGTTCTTTTTATGGGGCATGGCGGAAGAGCCTTTCTGCCCCTTGGCGAATCCTTCCTCCACCTCCAGCACTTCCGTGCGCTGCAAATGTCTCAGCTCAACGCAGAGGCGTTCAACCCCGCCAGCCAATATGGCCAGGCTGGTAAAATAGGCGGCGTGCCGGTCGCGCTGAATGATTTGGGTGGATATCTCGTCCACCTTAAGGCCCAGGATGTCCAAGGCAATCTTTTCCAGCTCCGGCTCAAGCATGGCGTAGGTGCCCACTGCTCCGGAAATTTTACCCACCCTTATTCCTTCCAGGGCCTCAACGAAGCGCTGGCGGGCACGTTTGAATTCCGCGTAAAAGGTGGCCAGCTTGAGGGCAAAGCTGGTGGGCTCGGCGTGGATGCCGTGCGTGCGCCCCATGCACAGCTGGCCCTTGTTCTCTCGTATCACACCGCCGAGTACCGCAAGAAAATCATCCACACCCTTGAGAATGAGCTTTCCGGCCCTGACCAGAAGCAGGGCGTTGGCTGTGTCCACAATGTCTGAAGAGGTGCAGCCCAGATGGATGAACCTTGCTGCCGGCCCCACTTTTTCTTCCACAGCGGTTAAAAAGGCGATTACATCGTGGCGGGTTTCCTGCTCTATCTCATATATGCGCTCAAGGGAGAAATCGGCCTTTTCCCTGATTTCCTGCATGTTTTGGGAGTCAATGCGCCCAAGCCTGTGCCAGGCCTCGCAAACTGCTATTTCAACCTCAAGCCATGCCTTAAAACGGCTTTGATCGGACCATAAACTGCCCATTTCGAGGCGGGTGTAGCGTTCAATCATGAAAATCTCACGGAGTGGTTGTTATAAGTGGAAAAACGGGCAGCTTTGGCTGCCCGTTTACA
Source organism: uncultured Desulfovibrionaceae bacterium (assembly GCA_964505745.1). GTDB lineage: Bacteria > Desulfobacterota > Desulfovibrionia > Desulfovibrionales > Desulfovibrionaceae > RGIG1962. The sequence goes on from CAZDJL010000018.1 coordinate 8,661, forward strand.
GATAAAATCGAATCAGGAAGATTTGCCGGCAGAATTACTGGAGACGGCTTCTTTTCCCGTTTTTTTTGGGCGCTTTACTTCCTCCACCGGGAGGCCCGGGTTGTGATGCGGGTCTTCAGCGGCTGCGGGCTTGCCCCAGTTCTTGTTTGGCATTCCGTCCGTGCAGGTCCAGCCAAGGCCCTTGAACTGGAGAGTGGGGCGGGAAATAAGGCGGTGCCCTATTCCCTTTTTGCATTCCGGACAGGGGAATTCGTCCACATCAAACTGTTTGAGGATTTCCTCGAATACAATTCCACACTCTTGGCATTGATATTCGTAAATAGGCATTGCTTCCTCCTTAAACTGAAACGCTTTATTTACCTTATAGTAAACAGAGAGATAAATGAAAAAGGCCAAATATGGCAATCTTGAACATATCTGCCCATAATAAGCCCTGCCTGGCCTTTGGCAAGGGCTTAAACCTGAAAGTTATGCTTTTTTCGCGGCGGCCTTGGCTTCGCGGATACGCTCCTTGAGGCGCTGCTCGCGGCGATGGCGGCGGCGGTCAAGTTCCTTTTTGCGTTCAATCTTTTTGTGAGCCATGTTCAAATCTCCTGAATAATTTAAAAAAGGCATAGCCTTAAGCTGTTGTCAAGCAAATTCTAAAACCAGTTTTTATACGCCAGAAAGCGTCTGCTGTCTACTAAAATTTATAATGCCGGATCCAGGCGCGAGGCAAACTTCTCGTCGCTTTCACACAGGTAGATAATGCCTTCAATAATGCCTAAAATTCCTGGTATGGCCGTCCAGCAAAATAGCAAGTAGAGAATTCCCATGCCTATTTTGCCCATGTAGAATTTGTGCGCGCCGAACCCTCCGAGCAGTATTGCCAAAACCCCTGCGGCTATTCTGCTTTTCCCATACGGGATGACGGGGGTCTGGCGCACGCCGCAGCTCATGCACAGCTCGGCTTGCCGGGCAACCGGTTTTCCGCAGTTCGGGCAGAATTTGTCCTGGCTTTGGGCCTGAAAACCGTTCTGGTCCTGTTGATTGTTATTCACTGCACTTCCTTTGATGATGACGTTAGTAAACCCGGATGGTTACCTTGTTTGCGTCGCGTTTGGTTTCATAACCCTTGGGCGTTTCTTTCAGGTCAAGCACGATGCGGTATCCCCGGTCGGTCTTGCCGCCGCGCACGCCTTTTATCAGCCGGTTTGAAGGCACGCTCGGCAAGTCCACGCCGTTCCATGTGCCAATGACGTCCACCACAAGGCGTTCGGGGGAAGCGAGCTGGAAAGACTTGTATTCAAACTGGGAGTCCGCATTCATAACCAGAAGCATGTCCGAGCCCTGATATTCAAATTTTATGGACTGCATTTTATGGGTTCCCCCAGTTACTGCCTGCTCTGCCGCCGGTTTTTCGGGCTTTGTTTCCGGTTTTTGCTCCGATTTTTGCTCCGGTTTCTGGTCTGGCTTTTGCTCTGGCTTTTGCTCGGCCCTGGCTTCAGGCTTTTTCTCTTCCTTGGGGGCGGGTTTTTGCTCCGTTTGGGAGGGGGCCTTCACTTCTGGAGTTACGGCTGCCGGCTGGCTGACGGAAGACGCTTCCGCAGCTGCAGAAGCGGCCTGCTGCTGTTCCGGCTTATTTTTAGCGGGTTTTACAGGATCTTGCAGCGCTTGCTGAACGGGAGTTTCTGGTTTTAAAGCAGGTTCTTGAGCAGGCTTTTCGGGCTGCGCCTGCAGGCCGGGCAATGGTGGCTGCGCAGGGGCTCCTGTGCCCGGAAGCTGGCTGGGCGCTCCTGCGGAACCGCCCTCTGTTTGAGCCGGGTTTGCCGATTGCAAAACAAGCTCCTCCTCGGAAGAGGAGGAATGGAATTGCTGGAAAATGATTAAAGCCATGGCCATCAGCAGTATTGCGGGTATAAGCAGGGCGATGGTGCGGTTCATGGTAACTGATGCTCCTAACCTACTGTTCAGGTAAAATTAAAGCGTTTCGGCCAAAGACTAATTCCGGCCTTGGCAGCGCCATAAATTTTGCTGTTTTATCTGTTTTTGTCAATAAATTCTTTTAGGGCGAGCGCTTCTTTCAGGTCCGGCTTCTGGGCAAGCACCTGGCTCAGAAGTTTACTGGCCGAGTTGAAGTCTCCCAGGAACAGATGCGTCCGGGCGAGATTGAAGATGACGTTTGGCTCGTTGGGGGAAAGGGTGAGTGCCTTGGCATGGTAGCGTAAAGCCAGGTTTGTGATTTTTATTTTGCGCAGGGTTATGCCGAAGTAGGAAAACATGTGCTTGTGCTTGCGCTGCCAGGGGGCGCTGATTATCAGGGGGCGTTCAAAAGAGAGCATCGCCTCGTCCTGACGCCCTTTATTGTATTCATCAAGCCCGTTGTTGAAGGATGAGCGGGCATCGTTCTCGGCAAGCCCCAACTCTTCTTGGGAATATATGTCTTTAACCGTCTGCTGCGGTCTTTCCGGCTCGGCGTATTCCGCGTACTGGGTTTCTTCCGCGGAATTCGGCTGTGAAGGCGAATATTCTTTTTGGGCTGAGAGCGCGTCCAGATAGGGCACAGGTGGTTCAGGAACGTATTTTGTTTTTTCCTCATCGCATGAAAAACGGCTGTTGAATACGGAGGAGGCGAGAATGCGGGGCTGGCCCTGCGGCTGCATTTTTTCATTTGTGCCAATCAGCAGAACTGTTCCCGCGTCCCATTCCCAAACATACCAGTGGCGTTTGCCGCCGGCGTTGTAAGCAATGGGGGTTTTGGCTTCTACGCTGAAATAAACACCCAGATATCTGTTATTCACGGACTTTAGCCCCGCTAAAAATGAATTGAAAAAAGGGCAATTATTACTGAATATATATTATTCTTCCAGGCATTGCTAGTGCCCCGGCGCAGATTTAATGGCAGGCAATTATTGCTGAAATTTTGGGGCGAGTGCGGAAGCTAAAGGGGCGCCCGCTTTTAAGCGGACGCCCCGGCAAGGACTTATTTCTTTTCCCTGTGATCTTTTACGATAAGCTGACTCTCATCCTTCGGGGCC
>CAZDJL010000019.1:0-11301 GCA_964505745.1 uncultured Desulfovibrionaceae bacterium
GCAAGCATAACACCAGCCGCAATGATAAGCTGAAATACGAAACTCATAATGTACTCCTTTATTTTGAAAAAACAGTTCATTTTTCGTTCACATGTGCTCTACTGCACAATGAACATTTATTTTGGCTTTTCAGGCTCTTTTAACACAGCCTGCAAAACCGGGCTTCGGTTTATTACAAGTAATAAACTTTCCGCACAATTGCGTTTTTTCTATCTTCCAGGGTACGCTGAAGCTATACAAGCGGGAGGGGTTCTTTACACGAACTACCAACACCACGACCAATAATGCCCGCAGTCTTGAGGTCCGAGCGTAGAATCATCTGGAGATGCCGAAGCACCATTGATTTAAATAATATACATGTTTAAAAAAATGTAAAGCGTTTTTATGGAAAAGAGGCAAAAATTTTTTATACTAAAACATAAGTTACTTAATTTGTTGAACAAAATTTATTGGGGACGATTTTTTTCTTTAAATATCCAAAGGGGGATATCTGGTATCCTTAAAGAGATATTAAGCCGCCACAGGTCTGCGTTTCCCGCGTTTGAAGGTTGTGGGCGGCTTTGTTTTGCGCCGGGTGACCGATTTCAGCCGTTGCTTCTATTTGCCGTTTTTTCTGTGGAAAATTGCCGTTTCAATGATGTGTGGGCGGTTTGTGGGCCTGTTCAGCGGGCGGCAAGCCAGCTGTTCGGGTTGATGGTCTTCTGGTGGCGGCGCAGCTCAAAATAGGTTCCAGTCCCTTTGGCTGGGGGGTAATATCCTGCCGTTCCAAGGGTTTGGCCCTGCTTGACTTCCTGGCCTATTTTCAGGTTGCTTTCATCAAGGTAGGCGTAAACCGTGTAGTAGTCCTTGTCGTGAAGAAGCACCACCACCCGGCCCATTCCACGCAGGATATCGTTGTGCACAACTTTGCCCCACGACACGGCTTTGACCACGTCGCCATTATTCAGGGCAAGGCCGATGCCGTTCACCGGGGGGGAGGCCGCCGGGGCGTATTTTGCAACCACCTGGCCCGAGGCGGGCCAGGGCATTTTGCCCTGGCCTCCGGCAGCCGGTTTTTCAATTTCATTTTTGGGCTTGTTCGCCTTTTCAAGGCGTATGTTCAGGCTTTGAATGGTGGAGAGCACCTCTTGCACCTGGGCTTCGGCGTCCTTTTTATCTTTGCGCACTGCGCTTAGTTCGCGCTGGAAGCGCAGTTTGTCCTCAAGCAGTTTGTCCTTGTCTTTGTTTATGGCTTCCAGTTGCTCCCGAAGCTGCAAGGCGAGGCTTTCCCTTCTGGTCAGCGAGTCGGAAATGGCCGATTCCTGTTCTCTCAATTCCCGCTGGCGGTCGGCAATTTGGCGCATTATTTCTGCCGTCCACAGGTAATCCCGCTCCGCCTCGGCCCAGGCCAGGCCGTCGCGGGCTCCGAAAGTTTCCTGGTTCACAAAAACCGGCCACAAAAAACGCATCAGCTCCGCGAGGTCGGCTTCGGTTTTAGATCTGTTCACCGTCAGTTCGTCATACTGACGCTGATTTATTCCTTGGGCCGCTTCTATTTTTGCCAGTTCTCTTTCCTGCTGGTCTATTTTTTTCTGCATGCCGGCGATGCTGTCTTCCGCCTTGGCCATTTCGGAGTTGAGGGCGCGTTCCTTTTCCGTCAGCTTGTTCACATTGGCCTGGGTTTCTTTGGCCTTGTCCTTCTCTGTTTCCAGGGCGCGCTTTATTTCGTTGGGGGTCTGGTTCTTTTTGGCGTGTGCGGCGTCCGGCGCCAGGAACAACGGAACGAAAGCCAGGACACAGGCAAAAAAGGCCGTCAACAGCCTTTGCCTCAGCTTTTTGCTGTCTGGCTTATTCATAAAAACCTTGCTCCAGGAAGGCTAGAAGAGGACAGTTTTTACAGTCCGGTTTCCTGCGTGCGCACCACTGTTTTCCCACGCGCACAATCAGGGCGTGATATTCATTGAACAGGGGAACTTCTTCGGGTAGCGCGTCCATGAAAAAATCTCTCAACTCGTCATATCCGGCTTCTTCCGGCACCATGCCATGCCGGGAAAGTATGCGCCGGGTGTATTCGTCCGCCACAAAGCTCGGCCGGTCAAGGGCATACAGCAAGATGGCGTCCGCTGTTTCCGGGCCCACGCCCTTCACCCCCAGCAGTTCTTCCCGCAAGGCCCATGTGTCGTGGGAACTCAGGCTTTTAATATCTCCCCCTGCAAAGTCTTTAATCCAGGTGAGCAGGGCCTTTATGCGCCCGGCCTTTACCCGGAAATAGCCTGCCGGGCGAATCTGTTCGGCCAGATCTTCCAGGCTGATTTCAAAAAGCGCCTCCAGATCGAGCAGCCCGGCTTTTTTCAGGTTGTCTATGGCTTTTTCAACGTTGCCCCATGCGGTGTTTTGGGTAAGAACCGCGCCCAGCATGATTTCAAGCGGGCTTTCGCCGGGCCACCAGCCGCTTTCACCAAGCTCCTGGAGCATGGCGTCATACATTTTCATTAACTTGCCGGCCCTGTCCACAAAGCCACCTGAGGGGTAAAAAATGCTGGGGAATTATATCCTGAGTATTATTAGACTTTTTTTAGACTATTGCAAGAGGTTTGGGCAAAGGCGGCGCTGGAGGGCAGTTTCGCCTGTGTGCGAGGGAAATGGGCTTTCGGGTTGCCGTGGGTTGGGCGTTTCCCGGCCTACCAGACCAGAGCGGTCCATTCGTCTTTTTCAAGCCGGGTGGCGGGTTTGAACCCTTGCTCGGAAAAAGCTTTTTCCACCTTGCCGGCCTGGGTGGTGAGGATGCCGGAAAGAATCAGTTTGCCGGTGGGGGTGAGCAGCTTGGCAAGCTCGGGAGACATTTCTATCAGGGGTTCGGCCAGAATGTTGGCGATGACGCAGTCGAACTGGTCCCCTTCCACCGATTCGATGCTTCCCATGCGGATATCGATTGAAGAGGTCACTCCGTTAACTTCACGGTTATAAACGGCGTTTTCAACGGAAAGCGGGTCAATATCGCAGGCGATGCCCCACATGCCTATTTTGGCGCAGGCAATGGCCAGAATGCCGGATCCGGTTCCCACATCCAGAAAACGGCTGCCTGGGCAAATGCTGCCTTTTCGGGCCAGATCGGAAATGGCTTCCAGGCAAAGCGCGGTTGAGGCGTGGTGGCCCGTGCCAAAGGCCATGCGGGGGTCTATGATGATTGGGGCGAGTTTTCCGTTTCCGTTCTGCTTCGCCTCTTCCATCCATGGGGCCACAACAATGAAACGGTCCCGGATGGGGACGGGAGTGAAAAATTCCCGCCAGGCCAGCGTCCAGTCTTTGTTTTCAAGCTCGGTGCGGGTGAGGCTGGCGGTGGGAAACCATGCTTTCACTTCTTGGGCAAGATTTTGAGCCAGAGAGGGATTTTCAAGGTGCACCCGGAAAAGAGTGCCTCCGTCGGGCTGATCTATTTCCTCCCAGCCGCAGGACAGCCTCAGCCCCATAAGGCCGGCCATCGGTTCGCTGTCTTCATGGGAAACAACCATATCCAGACGGATTAAATCCTGCATGTCATACTCCTGGCGCATGGTTTAAACAGCCCTTCCCGGCGTTTTTCCGGGCTTTGGGCGTCAAAGCTGTTTGGCTTTAGCATAAAAACCCCGGGCTGTATAGTTCTTTAGCAACGCACTCCATGGCCCTAAAACCCGGAAACGGCTGAAACTGCTTGCTAGGGCAGGAGCCTGATGTTATTTTAAATATAGTTTCCTGCCTGAATTTTCCAGGCTTAACTCTGATTTTTCGAACAATGAATAAACTTTTTTCTGACAATCACCTGCCAGGCTTTGAAGCGGAACCGGAGGAAGAACTTCGGGGCGTTATTGAGCGCGTTGTTTTTCACAACGAAGGCAACGGATATACGGTTTTCAAGTTCAAGGCGGATGGCCGCCCGGAGCCTGTGTCGGTGGTGGGGCATGTAAACGACCCGCAGCCCGGGGCCAGCCTGAGGCTGCGCGGCCGTTGGGATAACAACCCGCGCTGGGGCATGCAGTTCAAGCTGGAGTCCTTCGATCAGGAAATGCCAACCACTTTGGAGGGGATTTCGCAATATCTTTCTTCGGGATTGATCAAGGGAGTGGGGCCGAGCATTGCTGAGCGGATTGTCCGGAAATTCGGCGAACAAACCTTTGAGATGCTGGACAACGAGATTGAGCGGCTGCTTGAAGTGCAGGGCATTGGGCGGAAGAATTTCGACCGGATCAGGGAAGCATGGAGAACCCAGCGGGGAATCAGGGATTTAATGCTTTTTTTGCAGCCTCATGATGTATCCACGGCATACGCTGTGCGGATATACAAATTTTACGGCCAGGCCGCGCTTGAGGTTGTGCGGGAGAACCCGTACCGGCTGTCCATGGATATTCCCGGCATTGGGTTTTTAACCGCAGACATGATCGCCCGCAAGCTGGGCTTTGGCCTGGAAAGCGAATTGCGGGCCGAGGCCGGAGTTCTTTACACCTTGCACAGCCTGGGCAAGGACGGGCATGTTTGCTACCCCCGTGACGGGCTGGTGGAGCTTTGCGACAAGAACCTCTCCGTTCCCCCGGAAATGGCCCGCCGGGCCGTGGACCGGCTTGTGGATGAAGAGCGGCTTGTTTGCGAGGAATTTTCCGATGATACGGGCGCTGCTTTCTATGTATATCTTGGCAGGCAATACTATTATGAGTCGTCCATCGCGCATTATCTCGGCAGGCTGATGCTTTCGCCGAAATCGGTGCGGATTGGGGAAAGCGGGGAAGCCCTTGAAGAGATAAAAAACAGTCTCGACATCAAGCTTGCGCCGGAGCAGGAAGAAGCCGTGCGCATGGCCGCAAGGCACAAGGTTCTGGTAATCACCGGCGGGCCCGGAACCGGGAAAACCACCATCATCAATGCGATCATCAAGCTTTTCCGCCAGCATTCCGGCAAGGTGATGGCGGCGGCCCCCACCGGGCGCGCGGCCAAGCGCCTTTCGGAAACCAGCAACCTGGAAGCGAAAACCATCCATCGCCTTCTGGAATACAGCCCTCAGGAAGACGGCTTCGCCCGCAATGAAGACATGCCGCTGGCCTGCTCTCTTCTGGTAATAGACGAAGCCTCCATGCTGGATATCCAGCTTACATCCCATTTGCTCAAGGCGGTGCCGCTGGGCGCCACCTTCATTCTGGTGGGAGACGTCAACCAGCTGCCTTCGGTTGGGCCGGGCAATGTGCTTGGAGACATCATCAACTCCGGCGTGGTTCCCGTGATCGAGCTTACCCAGGTGTTCCGCCAGGCGGAACAGAGCGAGATAATTTTAAACGCCCACCTGATCAATCACGGGCAGATGCCGGAACTGCGGCCTCCGGAAACCGGGCTTTCCGATTTCTACTTCATTCAGCAGGAAGAGCCGGAAGATGTGGTGGAGATGATTGTGAGCCTTGTGCGCGAGCACATCCCGCGCCGCTTCGGGCTTAATCCGGTGGAGGACATCCAGGTGCTTTCGCCGATGAACAAGGGCCAGGCCGGAGCGGTGAACCTCAACGCCCGTTTGCAGGAGGTGCTAAACGCGGGAGCCGGGAGAAATCTTCATATCCAGCGGGGCGAGCGCCTGTTCCGGCTGGATGACAAGGTGATGCAGATTCGCAATAACTATGAGAAGGATGTTTTCAACGGCGACATCGGGCGGATTTGCTCTCTGGATGCGGATGAGCGCGAGCTTGCCGTGCGCTATGACGACCGGAATGTGATATACGGCTTTGATGAATTGGACGAGCTGGTTCCGGCCTACGCCATTTCCGTGCACAAGTCGCAGGGTTCGGAATACCCGGCGGTGGTCATTCCGGTGCTTACCCAGCATTATATCATGCTTCAGCGCAACCTTGTGTACACCGGAGTGACCAGGGGGCGCAAACTGGTGGTGCTGGTGGGGTCGCGGCGGGCGCTGCACATGGCAATAGCCAACAACAAGACCCAGAAGCGCTATACCTGGCTTGCCCACCGGCTTGCGGGCCTGCTTCCGGCGCTTGCCCCTGCGGCGGAAATTGGAACAGACGAATAACGAGGTGAATATGTTCGCTGCTTTTTTCAGATGTGACAGGCTTGTTGATTTGAAATTTGCTTTCGTGCTGTTGCTTTTTTCCCTTCTGGGGGCGTGGGGTTGTGAAGGAAAAACCGAGGTGGCCTGGCACGGCTCTGTGGCTGACCTGGGCAAATTTCCCCAGGATTTGAACGCCTTTGTAAAACCCGAAACTGCCGACAGGCCCCTTATTTCCCCCAGCGGGCAGAAAGCGGCGGCAGAGCGCTATCTTTACAGATTCTACAAACCCTGGGATCAGGAAAAAAGCGGATTTTCCAAAAAAGGCATGGCCTCTTCCACAAACGGGTATGCGGGGAAAAGCAGCTGGACCAGGAACGGGGAAAGGGTTGACCCCGGGCTTTGGACGCGCGCGGTGGACAACGCCAATGTGAAAGCGTTTCCAAGCGTGAGCTGGAAGGGCATTCTGGTTGAAAACGCTTTTTTGCGCGGGCTTCCCGTAAGCACGCCGTTTTATAAAAACCCGGAAAAAGGGGGGGAAGGCTACCCTTTCGACTATTTGCAATATTCCACCTTGTGGATAGGCACTCCGGTGTATGTGAGCCATGTTTCGCGCGACGAAGAATGGCTTTTTTGTGAAACGGCCATGGTTTCCGGCTGGGTTCCGAGCCGCTCGGTGTCGCCTGTGGATGAGCGGATTATGGGTTTTTGGCGCACCCAGCCTTTGGGCGCTGTGGTTAAAGACAAACTTCCGGTTGAAGCCTGGCGCGGCAACGCGAACTTGGCCAATGCCGGGGTTTTGCGCCTAGGAACCCTTCTGCCCCGGCAGGGCGGGGACCTTCTGGTTCCGGTTCCCCAGGGCATGGCAACCGGATGGCAGGCTGTGGCCTTGCCTCCGGGGGCGGCCCGCGAGTTTCCCATGCCGCTGACCCCGGCGAATGTGGCCGCGGTGGGCAATGAAATGATGGGCGAACCATACGGCTGGGGCGGGCTGGACTATCTGCGCGACTGCTCGGCGATGATACGCGACTTGTTTACCCCGTTCGGGCTGTGGTTTCCCAGGAATTCCTCTTCCCAGATCCAGGTGGGGCAGGTGAGGGATTTGTCCTATCTGCGCCCGCCAGACAAGGAACGGATGCTGCGGGATTTTGGCGAGCCGTTTATAACCCTGGTGGGGCTGCCCGGGCATATTATGCTTTATGTGGGGCAATACGACGGCCGGGCCGCCGTTTTTCACGATGTTTGGGGAAGCCGCACCATCTTGCCCAATGGAGAATCGGGGCGCCTGATTATCGGCAAAGTGGTGGTAAGTTCGCTGGAGCCGGGGATTGAGCACCATCAGGTGGTCAAGGAGGAAACCCTGCTGAACAGGGCGGACAAAATGAGCATAATCACTGCTCAGGATTAACAGGTGCCGGTTTGGAATACACGGATTTTTGCGCCGGAGGCCTGAGGGTGTTTCTGGAACGCAAGCCGATCAAGAATATTTATCTGCGCGTGAAAAGATCTTCCGATTTGGAGTTCTATCTGCATGTGAGCGCCCCTTGCAAATGCTCCGAGAAGCGTTTGCGCGAGGTTGTGGAGGCGAAGCAGCCCTGGATTGACAGTCAGGTGGCCCGCCGGAGCGCCCTGCCCGCTCCTGTGGAGTTCAGTTATGGCGATGGCGAGGAGCACCTGTTTCTGGGCAGGCCTTATCGGCTTAAAATTGTTGCCGCCAAGGGGGCGGGGCGGGTTCTTCTTTCTGATTTCATGGAAATACACGCGCCTTTGGGCGCGGGAGCGCAATACCGCAGGAATCTGCTTTCCCGCTGGTATGCGGACGAGTTCGCCCGTGTTGTCGATTCCATGTTCGCGGTCTGGCAGGCGCAGATGGGGGTGAGGGCAGATGAATGGCGCGCCCGCAAGATGAAGTCCCGCTGGGGGTCGTGCAATGCGGTGTCCCGCAGGATATGGCTGAACCTGGAACTGGTGAAAAAGCCGTATTCCTGCATTGAATATGTTCTGGTGCATGAACTGGCCCATCTGGTGGAGCGGGGGCATGGCCCCAAATTCTGGGCGGTGGTGGAAAAGCATTTGCCGGACTGGAAGGTGCGCAGGAGCCTGTTGAACGAGTCTTCCCCGCATGGCTCCGGTTAAAGTTTACCCTGGCAGCCATGCTTGAAACCCGCCTAAACTTTGGCAAACCCCCGGAAAAGAGGGCCAAACTTGTCTTGCGGCAAAACTCTGAAGATATTGCCGGCATTTCAACAAGGGAATTTGCTTAATTCTGGAGCCTGGCCTTCCAGGTTAAAAAGCTCTAAACCGCAAGCCAGGCGCAAAACGCGCTAAATTGAGGTTACCAGCAGGCGGGAGCCATCCCGCCCGGCTGCGCGAACAGTAACGAGCGAACGCTCTTGCGCCGCCTCATGCGTGGTTTCCAGTTTGCATTCCACGTAATGCTCGCTTACCCCCAGCCCTGTTTCCCGGCTTTCCAAAAGAATTTTGAGCGAAGCTTCCCTTTTTATGAGTTCGTCCAGGAAAATATTTTTTTTGTCTTCCACTATTTGCCTCAAAATGCGGGCGCGTTCAGCGGAAAGTTCTTTGCCCAGCTGGCCCGGCATGTCGGCCGCGGGGGTTCCCGGCCTTGGAGAGAAGGGAAAAACGTGCGCGTAAGTAAGGGGCAGTTTTTTCACCAGATCCACAGTGTCCTCAAACTCGGCATCCGTTTCGCCGGGGAATCCGGTTAGAATGTCCGCCCCAAGCCCGAACATGGGCCATATTTCGTAAAGTTTTTCGCAAAAGGCGGCCAGCCCGCGCGGCTGGTAATGACCCCGCCCCATCCTTTCCAGCACGCTTTCACTTCCGCTTTGCAGGGAAATGTGCAGTTGAGGGCAGATCAGCCTGCTTTTCGCAAAGATATCCAGGGCGCGTTCTCCCAGCTGGCCGGGCTCCAGCGAGCTGATTCTGAAGCGGGCGAGGTTTTCCCAGGGGGCGAGCTCGGAAACAAGCATGTCCAGAAGGTCCCAGAAGTCTGAGCCGTTGCCCGATCTGAACTGGCTCAAATTTATCCCGCTCAGGATTATTTCCCTAAACCCATTTTCCAGAAGGCGCTGCGCTTCAGCCAGAATTTCATCCGGCTCGCGGCTTACGCTTGATCCTCTGGCCAGCGGCACAATGCAGTAGGTGCAGCGGTGCGAGCAGCCGTCCTGCACTTTCAGCACCGGGCGCGCCCTTTGGTAAGTTGAAATTTTGAATTGGGGATAATTGCGTTTTCCGGCAGGGGCGGGCAGCCTGTAATCGGGCGTTTCTGCGGCAAGCCATTTTTCAGGGTTGTTTAAAAGCTCGTCTTTGAGGCCGGCCGGAATTAGCGCTGAAACTCCAGGCAGTGTTTTCATTTGCTCGGCGTGGGTTTGGGCGGAGCAGCCAGTCAGCCATATCCCGGCATGCGGGTTTTCCCGGTTAAGGCGGCGCGCGGTGGCGCGCACATCGGCCACGGCCGAGGCGGTTACAGCGCAGGAGTTGATTACGATAATGTCCGCATTTTCCGGAGCGGACGTTTCCAGCCAGCCCCGCGCGCTCCAGGCTTCAGACAGGGCCTGGCTTTCATACTGGTTGACTTTGCAGCCAAGCGTGGTGATGTAAAATTTCCGGAAGGGCATGGGGCTATTTCCTGAACTCGCGGAAATCGAGAACATATTTCTTCATGCGCAGGCCCATGATTCGTTCGGAGATGCCCAGCTTTTCCGCCGCCTTGGAGCTGTTTCCCCCGGTTTCGGAAAGAGCCCGCACAATTATTTTTTTCTCCAGCCTGTCCAGCTCTTCTTGAAGGTTGCCGGAGGCCGGGCAGGCGTTGCCGTCCGGGCAAGGCTCAGGCAGGTTTTGCACCCAGAGCGGCAAATCGGAAACCCCGATTACCCCTTCCGGGCCGCAAAGCAAAACCGCCCTTTCCATTGCGTTTTCCAGCTCACGGATATTGCCGGGCCAGCAGTAGGCTTGCAGCCGGGCGGCGGCTTCGCCGGAAATGCGGAAAACCTGGCGCTGGTTTTCTTTGGCGAATTTTTGCATGAAGTTCACCGCCAATTCCATAATGTCGCTGCGCCGTTCCCGCAGAGGCGGCAGATGCAGGGGAAACACGCTGAGGCGATAGTAAAGGTCTTCCCTGAACTCTCCGTCCGCAACCATTTTTTCCAGGTTGCGGTTGGTGGCCGCAATCAGGCGCACATCCACCCGAATGGTTTTCGCGCCGCCAAGCCGTTCAAATTCTTTTTCCTGCAACACCCGCAAAAGCTTGGCCTGGGTAAGCGGGGTCATGTCGCCCACTTCATCCAGGAACAGGGTTCCGCCGTTGGCCATCTCGAAACGGCCCTTGCGCGCGTCCTGCGCCCCTGTGAACGCTCCTCTTTCATGGCCGAACAGTTCGCTTTCAATCAGCCCTTCCGGCAGGGCCGCGCAATTGACCTTGATGAACGGATGCCCCGCGCGGGGCGAGTTGGCATGGATGGTAGCGGCAATCAGCTCTTTTCCCGTGCCCGATTCTCCCCGGATAAGCACTGTGGCGCCGGAGGGGGCCACTTGGGCCAGTTCGTCGAATATACGCCGCATTGGCGACGACCCGGCAATTATCGGGCCGGGCTGGAAGCGTTGCTGCACCAGGGTTTGCAAGCGGCGGTTTTCTTCAATAACGGCCTTGTGCTTCTGGTTGAATTCCCGCCGCACGCGCACCGCCCTTGCAATCAGTGAAGCCAGCACCTGAAGCAGCCGGGTATCTTCTTCAAGGCGCACGCTGTCGTCAAACAGGCGGTCGGCAGAAAGCGCGCCAACCGTTTCCCCGCCGATTTTTATGGGCACGCAAATGAAGGAGATGTCTTCCTTGGCCAGATCCCGCGCGCCGGTCTTGTTTAAAAAGAGCGGCTCTTTTGAAACGTTGGGCACCGCCACCGGGGTTCCGGTTTCAATTACCCGCCCGGTCACGCCCTCGCCCAGTTTATAGCGCGCGCGCTCCCGCTGGTGGGGTTTCAGCCCGAAAGAGGCCTCCACTTCAATTTCCTGCCCGTCCGGAGAAAGCAGGGCCAGAGTGCCGCGCATCATTCCCGTGTAGCGGGCCATGAGCGCCAGTGCGGTGTCCAGCTGGTCGGTCAGTTCGGATGACGCTTCCAGAGCCTGGCTCACTTCAAACAGAAGCCTCAGCTCGCTGGTTTCGTCGCGCACCTGGGCCGGTATGTCCAATGTTTTTTCTTTTTCGCTCAAGGTAAAGTGTCTGTTAAAAAATTAGCGTATGGAAGCCCATTAATAAGTATTATTTCGGCTTTTGGCAAATGGCGGAGGAA